>CALCCE010000210.1 GCA_937899835.1 uncultured Flavobacteriales bacterium
CCATGCCAAAGGCAGGTTAACTTTTGGACTTCGCCATGCCTTGTGAAAGGGAAAGGAGGCGTAAATGCCGAAAACCAGCCGCCCCGCAGAGCATAAGGTAAACGCGCGCGTTGCGCACCGCTTACCTTATGCACAGCTCTGGCCAACACTCCGCTTCGAGAAAGGGAAGTGCAAGTTTCGCTGGGGAAGCCGAGGCACTTTTTCAAGCGGTAGAGTGCCAGCGCCTCCTCCGTAGGCAGAGTGCCTATCCTCAATTTTTGCGAAGGATTGCCAACGCGCAAATAATCATCGCCAATCCTTCGCAAAAATCGAGGTGAAACCTTTTTGGGGTGTGGGTTTGTGCTGCCGCGCTTCTCTTCCCGCAGGCTATCGCTGAAATGCGCAAGCACCCTATCGGTGTTCTTCGTAGAAGGCACCGCATCAACCCTTACCCCGGCACACATGCAACGCTTATAAAGGCTGAAGCTTGTCAGGTTAGTTGACATCACTCCTTTTCCTGATAAAGGGTTATCGTCAGCTTATTACGTTCTTGCTTGATTTGAACCTGATCGCCTTGTTTAAACCCCAATTCCTCTAACCACCTGCCCTCAAGCCTGATTTCAGGAACGGTGGTGTAATTCCTCCATCGTCCCGGACGATGCTTAGTGTAAATCTTCAATTTCCTGAATCCGCTCATTGGTGTTTAATCCTTTGGGTTCAGGTGATTTTCAATCTTAATGCTCGCACACAACAGATCGTAGCATTCTTCGGCTAAGGGTAGCAGGCTTTTTGGACTTCCTGAGATCGGCTGTAGATGTGCGTCCTTTAGGTATCTGTCATAGATTTCAAACCACTGATCAGGTGTGTCTTCACCTAAACCCATGAGTATTGAAACAGCCTTATGCAATTGAAGGAAGTAGCTGTCTGTATGAAGGTCAATACTCGCAAGACTACTAACAAGTTGATTATGCTTTAAGTCAGCCTGTATGAGGGTTATGATTATATCTCTATTCGACTCCATAATTTTCAACTTATTTTATCAAAGTGTAACCGATATATCTGTCATGAATACTTTGATATATAAAAACCAAACATACAATTCAATTTTGAAGAATCAAAATCATGTTTGAAATAATCAAAGGAAAACCGAGATTTATATTAGAAACAGCGATATATTGTCTACTGCTAATGGCTGAAGAAAGAATAAATAGAATCAAGGAAATCCTTGTTATTCAGGGGAAAACCCAAAAGTGGCTGTCCGAGAAAATTGGGAAAACTCCCACCACAATTGCGGCATTGTGCAACAACAAATCTCAACCTCATTTGAAGGATTTGAAACGTATTGCAGCAGTATTGGATGTCGATATTCGTGAACTCTTAGTACCAACCAAACCATAGCTATGGACGATTATGCAGTAATTGATTTGTTCTGTGGTGTAGGTGGCTTAACACATGGTTTCGAGCAGGAAGGATTCAATGTCGTAGCTGGAATTGATTTTGATAAGAGCTGTCAATATGCTTACGACACAAACAATCAAGCCAGTTTCCTTCATCGAGATATTGGAGCAATGAGCAAGGAAGAAATAGAAAGTCTTTTCCCTGCTGGCTCGAAAAAAATATTAATCGGATGTGCACCATGCCAACCTTTCTCCATTTTCAATCGAAGGAACGGAGGGAAGATTAGTGAGACGAATGATCAGCGCTGGAAATTACTGTCTGCCTTTGCAGACCTTATAGTAAAAACCAAGCCGGAAATTATTTCCATGGAGAATGTTCCTCACCTAAAGGGATTCAAAAAAGGGGGGGTTTTTAATGATTTCGTCTCTAAACTGGAAAGTGCTGGATATCATATTTCTTATGAAATTCATGACGCTCAACATTACGGTGTTCCTCAAAGACGGCATAGATTAGTCCTTTTAGGCTCACTTCATGGAGAGATAGAAATGATAGCTCCAACACATAAAGAGAACCCCGTGACAGTAAGAGATACAATCGGTGAACTACAGCCAATCACAGCAGGACAAATAGCTGAAGATGACACTTTACATAGGGCACGAAATCTAACTGAACTTAGCTTAAAACGAATAAGGGCTACGCCTGAAGGTGGAGGCTGGCAAGATTGGGATAAGGAATTGGTTGCTGATTGTCATAAGAAAGAAGGAGGAAAAGCTTTTGGTAGTGCTTATGGTAGGATGAACTGGGATAAGGTTGCTCCGACTATGACGACTTACTGCATTGGTTATAACAATGGCCGTTTTGGACACCCTGAGCAGGATAGACCTATATCTATTCGAGAAGCTGCTCTGATTCAATCATTTCCTGCACACTATGATTTTGTAGACCCTGAGGTTGACTTTTCCTCGGGGCGATTAGCCAGGCATATAGGCAACGCTGTACCCGTCTTGCTGGGACAGGCTGTTGCAAAGAGTGTAGCAAAACATATACACAAGATTGAAAATGCCTGATAGCCAGAACATATTAAAATGGAGATTCGATGTAAATACGTTTAGGTTACTTGGACGAGAGCTTATCACAGATCGGATCACCGCTGTTTATGAACTGGTGAAAAACTGCTATGATGCTAATGCAAAGAAGGTAACAGTCTCTTTTGAAAATGTGGGGAAGGATGCAGAAGGAAAAGCTGTAATTACCATTGAAGACGATGGTCACGGAATGTCTTTTGAGGACATTCGCGACAAATGGATGGTGGTAGGAACTGCCAGTAAGCGCACTGAATTGTTTTCTCCAGCTCCATTTAATCGAAGGTATGTAGGAGAAAAGGGTATTGGAAGATTTGCAGTTGATAAATTAGGAGGGAGAGTTCGTATAATCACTAATCAAGCCGGATCAGATAAAAGGCTTGTTGTAGTCATCGATTGGGATGAATACGAACGATTATCAAAAGAGCCTCAATTAGAGTTATTCACAGATGTTCCTAATGATTTCCACTGGGAAAAAGCTCCTGTTGAAGAACAAGGAACCATATTGGAGATTTCTTCAATTCCTGAGCATGAGGTATGGACAGATTTAGATATTAGGAGATTAGAGCGTGAATTAGAAAAGATAGTTTCACCATTCTTCCCTTTAAATCCACCTTTCAACATTTGGATTAAATCCAACGAAAACAAAGAGTTTAATGAGAAGCTAATTCAAGCCGAAACAGTCAAGTTTTCGAGTCATGAGTTTTCAATTGGATTCAACATAGAGGACGGGGTTCAAGAAACTTTAGCTTTTGATAAGGACAAAAAGGCCATTGCAATCGATAAAATCCCTATGAAATCTTTTGGGCCGGTTAAGCTTCACATATTCTACTTTAATGAAAAGGCCAAAAAGAAATACAACGCAGCTTATAAGAATGATGACTACCGAGTAGATGGGGTGAAAATTTATCGAGATGGTTTGATAACCACACCATTTGCTGAATTCGAGCAAAATAGAGATAAAAAAAGAGATATTCTTGGTATAGAAAAGCGAAGATGGTCAAGTGCCTTTGATAAAATTGGTACTCGAGAGGTTATAGGAATTCTTGAGATTACTAATGATGACAACCCTGAAATTCGCGATGCTACTAATCGTCAAGACTTTGTTGATTGCAAAGAATATCGGGACTTAAAAGAATTCATTATTGCACAACTCAATGTGCTAAGTGAACTCAAAAAGCACGAACGTGATGTTGTCAAAGAGGAAGTAGATTCAGCCCTTTTAAAAGCTAACATAGAAATAAAGGAATTTGAATCTGCAATTGCGGACATTAAGAGAGAAAATCCTACCCTCAAAACTGCTTTACAGCCTTTACTAAAGCAGGCAAAGCAAATTGACCGTTCATTAAAGAGAGGAATACAGCAACAACAAAAGGAAAGGCAAGAGCATGTTCGGAAAGAGAATATTTATTTGAGCTTAATGTCTCTTCAGGATTATGCCATTCACATATCCCATGCCGTCCGAACCGCCTTAGGGAAAGTCAAACGCAGAGCGGAGTTTTTCAAGGATAATTTTCCTAACCCTAAGTATGATGATTTATTCACTGATTATTCAATTGAGATTTATGAAGAAATGGCTAATCTCAACAGAATAATCGATTTCATGCTTAGTTATGCGGGATCTAATATTGACATGGAGGACTTTAATGTTCGCGACCTTTTGATTGATCTATTTGAACGAGCTTATCGGCCTGAATTTGAAGCTGAAAATATTCAGATTCAAGTTGAGATTAAGGACAACTTTATCATTCATGCCAACAAAAAGTTCTTTGAGGATATTATAGAAAATCTCATTTCTAATTCTGTAAAAGCTTTAAGAAATGAGAGTAACAAGATTATAAAGTGTACAGGATTTATTGAGAATGATCACTTTATCCTCTACTTCTCTGATAATGGTGAAGGTATTATACCAGGAGATGAGGAAAAAATATTTGAAATGTACCATACAACTACGGCAGACCTTGGAGGTGCGGGAGTAGGGCTTTATATTGTAAAAACACGTGCTGAGTCCTTAAAAGGAAGTATCAGTGTTGATCGTAGCGAGTTTGCCCCGAAGGGAGCAACTTTCAAAATATCATTCCCATTTAATAAAGAAATATGATTGAGCCTGTACAAATACTCATCATTCATGATGATATGAGCGAAAATGATCCGCTCATTATTACTCTAAAGGAAAAATATGGGGATGAGAACGTCAAACTTGAAAAAAGGTCAAGCAAAGGGCTGAGTTATATACACAATCACCTCACCAGCAAATTGATTGTGCTCTTAGACTTTGATTTGGGACAAGGAGAACCACATGCTCCTGAGGTGATAGAAAAGATCAGGGAAGAAACCTCGCTCATATATGTCATCATCATAACAGCGAAACAGTTTTCAAGCATTTCCCACGAGGCACTTATCAAGTTTATCAATAATGAAGCTCTTGGTATAATTCAGAGCACAGCAGACATTAAAGACGTTGTAAGTTTGGTTGATAAAGCTGCGCATGAGCTTGATACAAGAGTTGACTGTGTTTTGGAACAATGGATTGCTAAGAGGCCAAAAGAGGAAAGAGAGAAGCCATACTTAACGACAAGGTCAGGAGAAACCTACACATTGGATGATCTCATAATTGAGATTAGAAAAGAGACCGAATTAGGTCAGCGCATGGAAAGGGGTATACTTCAACTGGCCATTGAGCAATTAACAAATGGAGATCGACAGTTATAATGATTGAATTTGTAATTGCCTATGACGAAGAGGATGTCAAACTTGGCTCGTACTTTAGAAAATGCCGTGATCAGTTAGTATCCACGATTGAGGGAATTCCAGACTTTGATTATTCAACAAATGAAATTCAGGCTAAGCAATGCAACAGAGCATACTTAGATATCGCATTACAAAGGTTGGATGATTTACCCTTCATAATTACCGCCTACATGCACGGTAATTTCAAACAATTGGTTGCTAACGGAGGACGATTTGTTGATGCTGATGAGGATAACACATTCTTTTCAAATACACTGTTCTACACAAATAGTTGTTCCAGTGGTAAATTACTCGGCCCCAGTCTAATTTCGGATGCTTGTAGGACTTTCATTGGTTTTGACCAAGAAGTGTATTCCCTTCTTGGTGATCCTTATGAAGACATATCAGTAAGCTGCGACAACCATGGAATCTCAGCTTTTCTCACGGATGATGTGACAGCCTATTCTGCTTATAAGTCCATGAAGGATAACTATACCCAAGAAATCAAAAAGCTCAATGACGCGAAGGATATTTTAAGAGCTGGTATTTTAATTTCAGCAAGAGAAGCTTTAGTCTTTCACGGAGATCAAGAACTTAAGAAGGCAGATTTGCAAACAGCCGCTGAATAAAACTCAGCAGATGAGGTTTTATTGAAATCATTGATAACCCTACGGGTTACCAACAATTCCAACAAAATAGTAGTAGTAATAGCTGCTTTTAAAAGTTGGTTGATTTTGAAAGCAGCTATCATAGCCAGAGCTTCCTTTAGCCCGCCCTTCTTTGCCCATTTCTAAAAACACGCCCTATCGGGCACTTATTTTTAGAAAAGCGCAAGCCCTCTGCTTGCAAAGTCCTCCCGCTTTGCCGCTTGTGGCGGCATGGCATTTACACCACCTTTCCCTTTCACAAGGCATGGCGAAGCCCAAAAGTTAACCTGCCTTTGGCATGG
>CALCCE010000211.1 GCA_937899835.1 uncultured Flavobacteriales bacterium
ATAAAACCACCCCTAACGGTTCGCCAACCAACACTTGTTTACGCTATGGAATTTCAATTGAAAAAAAGTGTTGCCATCAGCAACTCTGGATTTTTATTCGACTCCGAAACCGGAGAGTCCTATTCCCTGAACGCCAGCGGCATTCATTTTCTTGAAAGCCTCAAATCCGGCAAAACCCGCGAAGAGATCAAACACGACAGTTTAAATGTGTTTGACATCACCGAAAAGGTGTTCGAAAAAGATTTCTTCGATTTTGTGAGTGTGCTGCTCAGTCACCAATTGATTGAACGGGTATGAGCCAGCAGAAATTAACCATTGCGCTCACCGGGCTGAACAACCACGACAGTCCCGGACCCGGTATTCCGGTGGCGCGGGCCCTGCGCGAAATGAAAGGGTATTCGGTGCGCATCATTGGCCTGTGCTACGAATCGATGGAACCAGGATTGTTCATGCACGATCTCATCGACCGATCGTACCTCATTCCTTATCCCCATGCGGGAAATTCGAGTTTGCTGCACCGCTTGCGCGAAATCCACGAAAAGGAACAGTTCGACCTGATCATTCCCAATTTCGATGCGGAATTGAAAGGCTTTATTGCGGCCCAGGAAACGTTTGAAAGTTGGGGCGTACGCACGTTTTTGCCTTCGCTGCAACAATTGCAGGAGCGGGAGAAAGTGAACTTGCCGGTTTTTGGCAACCGCTATGCGGTGGCTGTGCCCGATAGCCAACCTGTTTTTCAGGTGGAGGACATCCGTACCCTGGCAGGTCGGTTTGGCTTTCCGCTGGTGGTCAAAGGCCAGTTTTACGAAGCCGAAGTGGTGCAGAACTACGACCAGGCGGTGAAGGCTTTTTTCAAGATTTCGGGTACGTGGGGCCTGCCCATCGTGGTGCAAAAATTTGTGCATGGCCTGGAACTCAATGTCGTGGCCATTGGCGATGGCGAGGGAAATACCCTTGGCATGGTGCCCATGCGCAAGCGCTACACGACAGACAAAGGAAAAGCTTGGGCAGGCATTACCATCGACGATCCTGAGTTGATGGCCTTTGCCACCGATTTGATCCGAAAAACCCGGTGGAAGGGTCCGCTTGAGTTGGAACTGATCAAAGACACGGAGGGCAACTTTCAGGTGTTGGAGATCAATCCCCGTTTTCCGGCTTGGGTCTACCTGGCCAATGGGGCGGGGCAAAACCTACCGGCCCGTTTGGTAGAAGCCGCCCTGGGCAAAACGCCCCAAAGTGAGGCCGACTATGCGGTGGGCAAAATGTTTATCCGCTATTCCTACGATTTGATCTGCGACCGCAGCGAATTTGAAACCCTGGCCGCTCTTGGTGAGGGATGATTTACTCAACGAACGACTAATACACACAGCTATGGAAACTACGGTAGAAGTGAAACCAACTTATGAACGTCCCATCCTCACGCAATTGAACGTGGGGCTCAAAAATATTTACGGCAACAAAACGGAGTATGCTCCGGTGACCAACATTGACGGGGCGCGGGTTGATGAGTTGATCGAGGAATTTGGCTCTCCGCTGTTTGTGCTTTCGGAGCGCACCATTCGCAACACCTACCACCAGGCTACCCGGGCTTTCGAAAGCCGTTATCCCAAGGTGCAGTTTGCCTGGAGCTACAAAACCAATTACCTGAATGCGGTTTGCAACGTTTTTCACCAGGAGGGTTCCTGGGGCGAAGTGGTATCGATGTTTGAGTACAAAAAGGCCTTGAACAATGGTGTGCCCGGTGATAAGATCATTTTCAATGGTCCGGATAAAACCGAAGACGACCTGCGCATCGCCATCAACCATGGCTCGATGATCCACATCGATCACCTGGACGAATTGTTCTGCATCATGGACCTAAGCAAGACCTTGAAAAAGCGTCCACAAGTAGCCATTCGCATCAATATGGATACGGGCATTTACCCCATGTGGGACCGTTTTGGCTTTAACTACGAAAATGGTGCCGCCTGGGATGCCATCAACAAGATCATCTATTCCGACCGAATGGATTTGGTGGGCTTGCATTGCCACATTGGTACGTTTATGCTGGCTCCTGAAGCCTATGGGGTGGCGGCTTCCAAATTGGCTGATTTGGCGGTAAACATCAAGTTGCAACACGGCCAAACCATTAAATACATCGATATGGGAGGAGGATTTGCTTCCAAAAACACTTTAAAAGGATCATTTCTACCTGGGGTGGATTCTTCTCCCTCTTTCGATGCTTATGCCGAAGCCATTTCGTCGGCCTTGCTCAATGCGCAGTTGGGTACCAGTGAGCTGCCCTTGCTCATTTTAGAAACCGGCCGCGCACTCGTTGATGAAGCGGGCTTTTTACTGGGCTCGGTGATTGCCAACAAGCGCCTTTCGGATGGCCGCCGGGCCACAATCATGGATTTTGGGGTCAACCTCTTGTTTACCTCGTTTTGGTACAACCACAAGA
>CALCCE010000212.1 GCA_937899835.1 uncultured Flavobacteriales bacterium
GCATCTATACTTAGCAGGGATAATCGGGTGTAGTTGCAAACTACACCCTGAAAAGGGGCACTGTTGACCAACATTTCATGCCAAAAGCACAACAATCGACTAAAGTGGACAGAAATACGATTCAAAACATTTGTGGTAAACATGAATAACAGGGTATAGATGCTAACTACACTGAGCAGAGGGTGTTTTACCACATCAAACATTGCCTGTTGACAAAACCATGTTAGATTGTTCGATTTCAGTTGGGTTTGAATCCCGTACCTTTGCAGCTTGTCATTCCATTATTAGTCATTTTTCCGTCTTGATACGTCGAAACAAAAGCAAAGCCGCCAAGGTAACCAAAGAAGCCTTCCGCGAGTTTTTAAGCATTTTCCGGTTTCTGCGGCCTTACCGATGGGCCTACTTTTTGGGCACCTTATTTTTGGTGCTTTCCTCAGGTGCCACCCTGGCTTTTCCAACCATTATGGGCCAGTTGATGGACGTAACCGATCAACAAGTATTGAATCAAAATGCGCTGTTGCTGATGGTTATTTTTTTGGCCAATGCCGTATTCTCCTTTTTTAGGGTCTACCTCTTCGACTACGGAGCCCAGCATGGTTTGGCAGACATTCGAAAAACGGCTTACGCGCACATGGTGCGGTTACCGATGCACTTTTTTGCAACCCGCCGTATTGGGGAGCTCAACAGCCGCATAGCCGCCGACGTATCAGTGCTACAAACCACCTTTACGGTCAACCTTGCCGAGTTGGGTCGCCAGATTGCCACCATCATTGGAGGGATCGTACTCATATCGCTTATCTCCGGTAAGCTCACCTTGTTTATGCTCGCCGTAGTACCCGTCATCATGGTGGCCGCCGTAGTATTTGGTTGGTTCATTCGCCGGTTGTCCAGCAATACACAAGACTTATTGGCGGATACCAACACCATTGTGGATGAAACGTTGCAGAGCATTGCCAGTGTAAAATCATTTACCAACGAGCTTTTCGAAACCGGCCGTTATCAGGAAAAAATGCAGGAAGTGGTGCGGGTAGCCCTCAAAGGAAGTCGATTCCGGGCCTTGTTCATCTCATTTGTGGTGTTTGCCGGTTTTGGAGGAATCGTATTGGTAGTTTGGTACGGCCTGATGCTTAAAAATGCAGGAGAACTATCCTTTGGCGACCTCACCTCCTTTATACTTTACACCGGTTTTTTGGGTGGTGCTATTGCAGGATTGGCCAACCTGTATACCGAAGTTTCAAAGGCGGTAGGAGCCACCGAAACCCTGCTCGATATTTTGAAAGAACCAACCGAAGACCTACCGGCCACTGCTGCCGAGTTAGCTCCGGCACTGGTACTGAAAGGACAAATCGAATTTCGCAACCTCTCCTTCTACTATCCGAGCCGCACCGACATTGAGGTGCTCAAAGGCATCCACCTCAACATTCTACCCGGAGAGCGGGTAGCGCTGGTAGGGCCCAGTGGTTCAGGAAAATCTACCCTCTCCAATTTGTTGCTGCGTTTCTACGATCCTACAGGGGGCCAATTGCTCGTAGACGGAAAAGCAATTAACGAATACGACCTGCACCGTTACCGCGAACACATCGCCATCGTGCCCCAGGAAGTGTTGCTGTTTGGCGGAACCATCCGGGAAAACATTGGCTATGGCAAGCAAGGAGCTTCGGAAGAAGAAATAGTAGCCGCAGCCGAAAAAGCCAATGCCATGGAATTCATCAAAGATTTCCCCGAAGGTTTCGATACCGTGGTCGGGGAACGCGGAGTGCAGCTATCCGGTGGCCAACGCCAACGCATTGCCATTGCCCGAGCCGTCCTCAACGATCCAACGATTTTGATCTTGGACGAAGCCACCAGCTCCCTCGACTCAGAATCGGAAAAGCACGTACAAATAGCGCTCGATCAAGTAATGGAAGGACGCACCTCTTTGGTGATCGCCCACCGCCTGTCTACCATTCGTAACGCGGATAAAATTGTGGTGCTCGAAAAAGGCCTCATCCGCGAAAGCGGCAAACACGAAGAGTTGATGGCCCGCGAAGACGGATTGTACCAGAAACTAAGTCAACTGCAGTTGGAACAAGCCTGATTTAGGCTTGGATGTAAACCAATCGCTTGGTTTCGAAAAACTCCCCTTCAAAAACTTCGGAGAGCTCATACACCCGGATGGGCCGGGCAATAGGGTCCAGTTCCTCGTCGAGGTTTCCACCCTTCAAATACAACACACCATTGGGCAGGTTGTGCTTGCTGCCCTTCACCAATCGTGGTTTGGCCCAGCGCCAAAACTCGGGCAAACGCGTCACTGCACGGCTAATCACAAAATCGTAGCGGCCATTCAGGTTTTCGGCCCGTGATTGTGCTGCGCTGAGGTTGGGCAACTTGAGGGCTTTCGCAACGGCATTCACCACTTTGATCTTTTTACCGATAGAATCCACCAGGCGGAAGCGTGCTTCAGGGAAAAGAATGGCCAATGGAATGCCAGGAAACCCTCCGCCAGTGCCAATGTCTAAAATTCGGGCACCCGGTTCAGGTTTCAACCAGTGCGCAATGGTCAACGAATGCAAGATGTGGCGTTCGTAAAGGTTGTCGATGTCCTTGCGGGAAATCAGGTTGATCTTCGCATTCCAATCCCGGTAGAGCGGTCCCAATTGAGCCAATCGCTCTTTTTGAGTCGGCGTAAGGTCAGGAAAGTAGCGGGTGATCAGGCGAAGGTCTTCAGCCATGTCCGGTAGAAAAAGAAATCAGATGCTGTCGCGGGTATTGGCCAAAATCTGGCTGAGAAAATCGCGGGCACGAAACAGTTGTGCCTTCACCGTACCCAAGGGAATGTCGAGTTCTACGGCGATTTCTTCGTAGCTGTATTCCTTAAAGTAACGCAGCTCAATCAGCTGCCGGTAGCGGGGCTTCAACTTTTCCACCACCTGCCGCATGAGCTTGATCTTCTGGTCCTTGATCACGTTTTCTTCCGGATCGAGCATCGGCGACTTGAGGTCAATGGTCATGCTGCTGCCCTCATCATCCTCCATGCGCTTGTCGATCGAGAAAACATTCTTCTTCTTCTTGCGAATGAAATCGATGCAGTTGTTGGTGGCGATTTTGAAAAGCCAGGTGCTGAATGCGTAGTTGGGCGTGTATTGATGCAAGCGCTTAAAAGCTTTCCCAAACGCTTCAATGGTCAGGTCATCCGCATCGTCTCGGTTGTTCACCATTTTGAGCAACATGAAATAGATCGACTCGCGATAACGCTCCATCAATTCGGCATAGGCCAGTTGGTCCGAGTTATCGATGGCTTTACGTACCAACTGATAATCGTAGCGTGCTTTTTCTGAAAGATTGTCTCCTACCTTGCCCATTTACTACTTTTAGAAATCATGCTCCATCCTCCCAGCATGAGGTAAAAGAGCAGCAAAACTATCTCAAAAAGAAAAGAAAACCATACGAGATCTTTTTCCCCAAGGCGTTTGCTCAAAGCGCTAAAGGTAATCATTTGCAACAGAAACCGCCCTCCGAAAACGACGAGTGGTAGCCAAAAAGGGCTCGCAATACCCAACAAGGGGATGAAACTCAAAAAGAAGATCAACTGACTAAGCGAAAGCAAAGCCAGAGCAGATTTGTATTGCCACCGATAGTGTGAGGCGGTGGTGAGGTGGCGCTTTTTCTGATACCACCAATCGGTCCAGGTCGCTTTAGCCTCCGATTCGGTTCGGGCCTCTTCCAGCATCACCACACCAATATTTTTTGCCGTAGCTACCTCGTTGATGAACAAGTCATCGTCTCCCGAGAGCAAGTGCAAATGCCTGGCAAACCCCTTGTGCTTGAAAAACAACGAGCGCTTGTAGGCCAGGTTGCGCCCTACGCCCATGTAGGGCCAACCGGTGAGGGCAAAACCAAAATAGTTGGCGGCAATGTTGAAGGTATCGAAACGGATCAAACGGTTGAGCAAACCTTTGGTCTTTTGATAAGCTCCATAACCCAAAATCACCGATTTCCCTTCACCAAAAGGAGCCACCATTTGCCGAAGCCATTGCTTGGAAGCCGGAAGGCAATCGGCATCCGAAAACACCAGGTGCTCGTGCTGCGCAGCTTTGATGCCCAGGGTAAGGCCATATTTTTTTCCTCCGTAGAAGCGATCGGTTTCATACACCGGCACCACCTTTAGTTTAGGATGGTGGTCTTGAAATGCCCGAAGCACATTGGCCGTATTGTCGAGCGAACAATCGTCTACAACGATCACTTCAAATTCAGGATAATCTTGATCAAAAAAGAGGGGCAGGTTGGCCAGCAGGTTGGCCTCCTCGTTGCGGGCGCAGATAATGACCGACACCGGTGCAGTGAACCCCGAGCCTCCTTTGGGCCGCCACCACCACAGCCGGAGGTAGAACACCAGGAAGAACAACAGCTGTACAGCAGCCGCTGAAAGAAACACCAACCAGAGCACCAGCGGCCAATTCATGGCGGCAAAAGTAGCAAAATTCGATCCCGTGCGAATGCCTATCTTTGCGGCCGCATCAAACGCAGCATCCGTGCAATTCAGGCTGGAAAAAACCGATCCAAATACCAAGGCCCGGGCGGGTGAAATCACCACCGACCACGGTACCATTCCCACTCCTATTTTTATGCCCGTCGGCACGGCCGGCACAGTGAAAGGAGTACACCAGCGCGAGTTGGAAGAAGACATTCAGGCCAAAATCATTTTGGGCAACACCTATCACCTGTATCTCAGGCCTGGGCTCGACATCCTGCAGCAGGCCGGTGGACTGCATCAATTCAACGGCTGGAACCGCCCCATCCTCACCGACAGTGGTGGCTATCAGGTCTACTCCCTGGCCGACAACCGAAAAATTACCGAGGAAGGTGTGCGCTTCACCTCTCACATCGACGGCTCTAAGCACTTTTTTGCACCCGAAGATGCCATGGACATTCAGCGAAAAATTGGGGCCGACATCATCATGGCTTTCGATGAATGTACGCCCTACCCTTGCGATTATGCCTATGCCCGGCAGAGCATGGACATGACCCACCGCTGGTTGAAACGCTGCTGCGACCGCTTTGATGCTACCGAACCGCTCTACGGCTATTCGCAAACGCTTTTCCCCATTGTGCAAGGCAGTGTGTATCCCGATTTGCGGGAACGCTCGGCCGAAACCATTGCCAGTTTTGAACGTGAAGGCAATGCCATTGGCGGTTTGTCCGTTGGTGAACCGCATGAAGACCTCTACGCCATGACGGACCTGGTGTGCAACATTTTGCCCAAAGACAAGCCCCGCTACCTCATGGGAGTGGGCACGCCCGTCAACTTATTGGAGTGCATTGCTTTGGGAGTAGACATGTTCGATTGTGTGATGCCTACCCGCAATGCGCGCAACGGTCAGATTTTCACCCGCCAAGGCATTATAAACCTGCGCAACGAGAAGTGGAAAAACGACCACAGCCCGCTCGATCCCGAGGGCACCAGTTATGTAGACCAAAGTTATTCCCGCGCTTATGTGCGCCACCTCATTCATTCCAAAGAAATGCTGGGTGCTCAAATTACCTCCATTCACAACCTCGCGTTTTATTTGTGGCTGGTGGGTGAAGCCCGGCAACAGATCATGGCTGGCACGTTTTTGGATTGGAAAAACCGTATGGTTCCTCAACTGCAAAACCGGCTCTAATTTTCGGGAGAGATGAAACGCATCGACTGGTACATCATCCGGAAATTTCTTTCCACCTTCTTTTTCATCCTCGGCATCATCATGCTCATTGCAGTGATTTTCGATGTATCGGAAAAGCTGGATGATTTTTTGAAGCACAACACGCCCATCGGAGAAATTCTGCTGGACTACTACCTCAATTTTGTGTTGTATTTCGGCAACCTTTTTTCTTCGCTGCTCATCTTCATTTCGGTGATCATTTTCACCTCTCAAATGGCTTCCAAAACCGAGATTGTGGCCATTTTGAGCAGTGGTGTAAGTTTTCGTCGGATGCTGTTGCCCTATTTCGTAGCCGGCACCTTTTTGGCCATTGGTTCTTTGTTGCTCAACCACTACGTGATTCCCCGGGCCAACAAACAGCGCCTGGCTTTTGAAGAACTTTACATCCGAAGCAAATTTCAAAACCGCGACAAAAACATTCACCGCCGGATCAACGACAACGATGTCATCTATTTTTACCGCTACAACGCCGACCGCAATGTGGGCCAAAAGTTTAGCCTGGAGCATTGGGAAAACGATGTGCTCACCTACAAACTTTCTGCGGATTTTCTCAAATGGGATTCTACCCGCCAGGGCTGGACGATCGAAAACTACGTAGCGCGCACCATCCACCCCGATGGCGAAGTGCTGACCCGCGGCCAGCAGATCGATACCGTCTTCAATTTTAAACCCATCGATTTTGAGCGCAGGCTCAATACCACCGAAACGATGGATGCCAACGAATTGGATGCCTTCATCGACCAGGAGCGGGAAAAAGGTTCAGAAAACATCCCGACCTACCTCATCACCAAATACCAACGTACCTCCTACCCCTTTGCCACCTACGTTTTGGTGTTGATCGGTGCTTCCATTGCCAGTAGGAAAGTGCGGGGTGGCATTGGGCTGCACATTGTGTTGGGTTTGCTGGTAGCGGTCTCTTACATCCTTATGATGAAGGTCACCACGGTATACGCCACCAATGCCGGCCTCGACCCCTTGCTCGCCGTGTGGTTGCCCAACATCATTTACGGCGTGCTTTCACTGATTATTTTGCAGCGGGCTCCCAAATAAAGACACGGTACCGGCATCTATAGTTAACGCTCAGCGTTAGTGCCTCCACGGCTGGAAACCTTGCAAACAATGCATGCCTGTGGTACGCTTCCTAAGGATTAAAATGAAGGTCGATCCACACCGTATCACCTGAGAGCAGTGTTCCCGAAGGAATCAACGTGCTGTCCTGTACCGACCATGCAGTATCCAATAAATCAACCGGTGTTCCATGCTGGACTCCGGAACATGTAGTCTCTCCTTTGTATAAGCTGTTGCCCGTAGACAGTTCGAAATAGCCGTTGCTATCCGTTGTGTCGGAGCTACCGCAGCCACAGCTGGCGGTATAATCTACCCTTAGCGGAACTCCAACCAAGGGTTGGCCGGTGATTGAATCCCTGGCGATACCATTGAAATAAAACTTTATGCAGGTTGAAGACCCTGTCCACGGCTGCCACGGTTCGGGTTCATAGGGTTCGGGTTCGGGTGGTTCCTCTATTTCACAGGCCAACCAAAAGGTGGCCGCCTGTATCAAGGTAAGCCCATAGAAAAAGGCATTGCGCTGGTGCAGGAGGACATTTTTAGGCTTCATTTCGATGTGGTAGTAAAAAACAAACACGAGCTGCCTGCCTTTGAAGCGAAAAGAAAGCAGAAAAGAGCCGCATGAGTTGGGGTTAAGCTGAATACTCAGAATGTTTCTCCTGCCAAAGTGAACAGGAAAAACATTCGCTACCAAGGCAAGATACCCATAAAGAAACATTGGTTGCGGCTCCTGATCCAATTTTCTTTGCATCGACTGGTTCTCCGTACTGCTTAAAACAGGTAGGGTAGCATGGGAACACCTTTGTACTGTATCCCAAGCAATTTTAGGTTGATCAAGCACCAGCGCCACCTTTAAAGCGTGATCAACCAAGTTCATTTTTTTCGTCAGAATCCACCTCGCCCATTTCCCGTTCTTAAACCCAAACCCTACGGTGGTGTGCTCAGCCGCCCGGTAGTAAACTCTGGATTGACCACAGCCAACAAGAACGTTATCTTCTAAGGTTCTAAAACCCATGCTTTCATGACATCTTACCTTTCGACTCTGGATGAGGATGCTTCTTTGAGTTTTTCTATTCCAGTAGACAGCCGCCAAAAGGATGAAATAACCACCAACTACACCGCCCTTGAAACTGAATTGCACTGGCTGGAAAACCTGATCCAGGTTAGAGTTCAGGAGTTCAAGGCACAGGACTTTCCACCCGCGCAACGCTACACCGCCGACCTGCCCAAGGCACCACGCATTCCCGAGAGTGCCTACGCACGCTTGCTCAAAGAATATTCAGTAGACATTACGGGGCGTATTCTACTTGCTTTGGGAATAGCCCAAAGGCTTCAACCAACTGTTTTTCAATCGTTGCTCAGCATCGAATCCGGAGGCCCACAACCCCACCATCAGGTGGGAGGACAATTCGATAAAAATTTGCAGCAATTCCTGCCCAACCTCCAAACCGCAGTGTTTTTGTGTGCAGGCTGCTCGCCAACCGAAGCAGCAGCGTGCCGCACCTTGTTTCACCGCAAACATCCGCTGTTCAAAGAGCAAGTGCTACAATTCAAAGCCGCGCACCCCGACCGGGGCACCACCGAGGCCGATCCCATCGAATTGGACCATGCCTTTTTTCTTCACCTGCTCAACAGTGAACCACCTCGCCTGGACCTGACCGAGAATTTTCCGGCTCAATTGCTCAAAACCGACAAAACCATGGACGATCTGGTGCTGTCGGAAAAAGTACTGCAGCAACTCAAGCGCCCCATGGATTTTGTGCAGGTGCGCAATCAGCTTTTTACGAACAACCAATCGGGCCCGCTTTCTCCGGGCGTTGTATTGCTTTTGTACGGGCCACCCGGCACTGGAAAAACCCTCACGGCAACCGTGTTGGGAAACACCTTGGGCATTGAAGTATATCGGGTCAACTTGTCGCGGGTCATCTCCAAATACATTGGGGAAACCGAAAAGAACCTGGAACGCATTTTCGACCGCCTGGAACAGAAGAACTGCATCTTGTTTTTTGATGAGGCCGATGCGCTATTTGGCAAACGCACCGAAATCACCGAAGCCAAAGACCGCTATGCCAACCAGGAGGTCGCCTACTTGCTGCAAAAAATTGAAACCTTTCCCAATTTGGTGATTCTGTCTACCAACTACCGGCAAAACCTCGACGATGCCTTTCAGCGCAGGATTTTGTCTTACATCCACGTAGAGGCACCCAAAGAGGCGGAGCGTTTGCAGTTGTGGCAAACGCATTTGCCGCCAGGCTTTGCTTTTGACCCGCCCGAATTGCTGGAACAGTTGGCCAAAGACTACCAGCTCACTGGGGCCAACATTGCCAACATCTTAAAGTTGGCCAGCATTGAAGCCTTGAGCAATCAGCAAAAAATCATTTCCTTCTCCATTTTGGAACCGATACTGAAACAAGAATTCAGCAAGGAACGCCGAATTTTTGAAGTGCGGCAAGACCGGGAACGCCGGTCCAACAAATATCAACTGCCGAACCACGCCACCAAAAGTCCCCGCTCAGCGGCCCCTGGCAACGCCTCCAAACCGCGGGTGAGAGACGTGTATGACGCCATGCGCATCAAGCTCGCCGAGGGCGAAGCCATTAAAAATCAGAAAAAACTCGACGGCCATGGGAACTGAACTTGCCTATAAAAGACCTTTCAGGGAACCGGAATTAGACCCGGAGCCCCAAAAAAAGGAGCCAGAGATCACCCTGATCTACAAACAAAACCCCACCCGTATTTCCATCATCGATGGCCTTCAAGCCACCTTATGGAAGGAACCCAATGTGGACTCGGAACCACTGGCTACCCTGGGCAGTTCGCACGTGCTGGACCAATGGCAACCCGACAATAAAATCCCGATTCCCTACGGTTGGTCGGCCATCTCCTACCATTCAGAAGACGGCGTCATCAACGGGTACGTAGAATCCAAATACCTGATTTATGAACTCCCTACTGCCAACGTTGGGGAGAAATACCGGGTGTCGCGCCTGGACCAACTCATCGAAGCCGAGGAGACGGACGAGCACAAGTACATGTTGTTGTTCAAATCGATGGACAAACGGGAGCGTGAATACCTGTTGGAACACCAGAGCTATTACTTACAACAGCTCAGGCGCCTCGATTTTTTCGAACACCCCGAGGAGGTAACCAGCTCGGTCATCAGTCTGCGGTTTCCGCTCCATTTAAAACTCACCTGGCTCTCGGAGTGCGGTCCGGGGCTTCCTGTCAGTTTGTTCTTGCGTTTCATTCCCTACACCACTGAGGAAGAAATCGTTCATTACTTCAGCAGCGAAAACCGAAAACTCAAGCTCAAAACCCGCAAGGCCATGCGCGGTGGCCGTGGGAATACCATCTGGAAGATTTATACCTGGGAAAAAGAGCTCAACGAACGCCTGAAGCTTTGGCGCAAGCC
>CALCCE010000213.1 GCA_937899835.1 uncultured Flavobacteriales bacterium
TTTATATTTCGAACGGGAACCTGAGGTTTTTCTCAATAGCCATTTACTCATCTGCTTTATGGAATCGTGTTGAAGGTTTAGTGTGGGGCCGATAACTCTTTTACTTTCTCAATCTCCGAAATCTCTGCCGGCCATAAATTCATGTGGCCATGCCCGAAAACCCAGGTTCCAACGGTATCTCTTTCACTTTTTAATCGTCCGGTTACTTCAATGTATCGGTTCCTAAAATAACCAAACTCAACCTCTTCACCTTTTAAATTGCGCAAATTCGCTGATTTGTGCGTCCCTCCAATCCAAATCGATTGCTCAAATTCGTTTGATTCGCTCATTTTCTTTGAACCCCATAGGGAGCTGTTTTCAAAATCAGCAACGTAATACCCTTTTACTGTCACCTTCTTGCCATTATAATCTTTAGGAGTCAATAGAATTTGATTGACGGTCAAGGGTGTGTCCTTCTGGAAGAAAGCAACATTTAAAACTACAGCTACAATTAGTATTGGGGTTCTCATGAAGCAAGTCACATTTTTTAGCAGAAAGCTATTTTTTTGGAAGAGAACTCGCTAAGCTACTTTTGATGTTAGACACCTCTTGAGAATGCGTTTGCAATTTTGGTTATTGAACGACTACGCGAAGCACCTCGCTGCGCTGCTCGCCGTTCACCCGTAGGAAATATACTCCGCTGGCCAATTGCAGGGCAGCAAAATTCGTTTCCAGGAAACCGGTCTCCACACGCTGCTGGGTTTGCAAGAGCAATTGCCCTTGGTAATCGAGCAGCTGTAACTGTAGTTGCTTTTCGTCTCCTTCGTAACGGAAGGTGAAATCCCCGCCCTTGTTAGGGTTGGGAAACACTTGCATGCCTACCGCCTGCCCATTTACCTCGATACCCACCGGAAAGTCGATGGTTAAGGTATCGACAGCGATGGCGGTACATCCCGCCGGGTTGCTAGCATTGAGTACCACAACATAAGTGCCTGCAGCCGCATAGGTATGCGTAGGCTGTTGCAAGCTGGACGAATTGCCATCCCCCAACACCCAGCTCCAGTTGGAAACCGTTGGCGACCCGGTGGGCACAAAAGTGAGCACCGACTGCGCGTTGAGCTGTCCGGATACGATGAAACTCAAATCAAACAGGTCTACATCGATGGTTTGGGTAATGCTGTCGGCTCCCGTAGAATTGGCCGCCACCAGTTTCACAATGTAGGTGCCCGAAGCATTGTATTGGTGCACCGGATTTTGTTGGTTCGAGGAGTTGCCATCGCCAAAATCCCAGCTCCAACTCGAAGGTGAATTCTGGCTCTGATCGGTGAAGGTGACCACACCCGAACAATTCACGGCCACATCGGCATTGAATTGCGCAACAGGCACCTGGTTGTTGGATAATACTTCTACAAAATAGTCTTCTATTTGTCCGTCTACCGGAGCATCGCAGGGGCCGGAGCTGGGCACTTGAACACCAGTGCGCACCCGCATGCGCAGCGGAACGTTCAGTACCGTTCCGGTTGCCGGAGTAACGGTAGCGGTGTGTGTGCTGCCCGTAGATTGCAACACCAACTCGCTCCCCGCAAAAAGGCCATCGTTGTTGTAGTCGATCCAAGCTTTCACGTTTTGGGAAACCCCACCAGTGGTCACCGTCAAGGTATAGCTGTTGGTAACCACCAATTGCGTGCCAATGGTACAACTAAAGTCCTGATACCCTTCGAGGGAATTGCCCGAAGCATTGTTCAGCGTATTCAATTGAACCGAAGTAATGCCCGTGGAGGCGGTAGGCGCAGTTGCCACCGGATAACAAGTAGCCGCCGTAACGCTACTCCCCGCCGAAACATTGCCCGTTTGAGTCAAAGTATCGCAGGAAGCTACCCCGCAAACCACCTGGGTGACGGTGTACACCCCTGAAGCGGCATAGGTATGTTGCGGATTGGCCGAATTGGCCGAGTTGCCATCGCCAAAGTTCCAGTTGTAGCTCAGTACGCCACCCACCGATTGATCGTTGAACTGCACCACACCATCACAAGTAGAAACTACATTGATGCCGTAGGCAGCACACGGCTCGTTGGTCATTTGGTAATTGATCGTGTGGCTGGCCGTTGGCGCTGAAGGTGCATTGGTGGTGAAGTTGAGTTGCACATTTTGAATGCCCACTACACCAGCGTTGGGCACCACTACGATCACAGCTATGCTATCACTGGGTTGCACCACACCAGTGGCAGGCGTCAGTACCGGCGGATTTGCTCCGGTAGGCGTGTAGGTCCAGGACAGGACTTGCGAACCGTTGTTTTTCACGTAAATGGTTTGTACGCTAATGCTGTCGCACACCCGAATGCTCGGCCCAATCGACGGAGAATTAATGGCGATGGCACTGGTGCCTACAATGTTACCCGTCACACAAATGGTAGTGTCGTTGCCGTTGGTGGTGAGGGTAAAGGTTTCGGTAAATGGCCCCACCACCGGAGAAGCATAACTCACAAAGGCGGTATCGGTTCCACCTGCGGGCACCACCAAACTGCTGAGGCTTAGCCCAAGGGCACTGGTGCTGGTGGATGTACCTGTAACTTGCAACGGACTGCATCCCACATTGCTAAACAGCATGCTGTCGGTCACCGTTTGCGACTGTGGTATGTTGCCCAGGTTGATGCAACTGTCGGTCACCGCTAACACGGGTGTGGATACCACGGTTAAATGAACCGGCAAACTGACAAATGGATTGGCCGGATCGGTAGAAGCGACGGTATACGAAGCTTGATAGGCTCCCGTCGCCAAAGAATCACTTACAATCTTCACCACCACTACCGAAGAGGCTCCCGCGGCCAAACTGGCCGTATCGGGCGTAATAGTAGTCCAGGGTACTGCACTGGTAGCCGCCCAATTAATGGCATTGGCAATCATGCGCTCGGTATTGATGTTGGAGTTGAAGTAATCAAAACCGATGTAAATGTATTTCCCTGCACCCACGTCAATGTGGCCAGACACGGTTTGCGATAGGTAGGAAGTAACGGTTTGGAAGCCCGGCGTGGTCACGTTACCGTAAAAAGTAGCACTGGTATTAAAAATCGATCCCGTGACATTGATCAGCAATGGACTCGATGGATCCACGATGGTTTGCGTTCCTGAGCTACTGAATCCTCCGGAAATATTGATTACTCCTACCGAAGACACCTTGGGCCCTTGGGCGCCACAATGCACCACCCAGCCGCCGGCGGCCAAAAAGTTTTGAATGATGGGTGCCATCAACACATTAATAGGATTGGGATTGGTGATCTCCTGTTCGGGAATCAAAAGCACTTCTTTGCCTACCAGCGCACTCTGCAAGGCACTCGGTGTGGTGGTACCAGTAGCCGTGAGGTTGTAGTTGGTAAAGTAGTTGTTGATCGCATTGATCGTGTTGTTGTACTCTCCGTTGAAACTCAAATCGGCTCCGTAAGTCCAGGCCAACACATCGATATTGGTGGAAGTACCGGTACCCGAACTGCCCCCGGAAATGTTGACGTTGAGCGGCCCGTTTCCTGTATTGTAGATGGTAACTGGTACCATTACAGAATCAAAGCAACCCAAGGTCACGCCAATAGAATCGGGCACTAAGGAGATTTGTGGAGCACCGATAACGGAACCCGTGAAACAAATCGTGGTGTCACCGGCATTGTTGAAAAGGGTGATGGAGCCCGTGTAGTTTTGCACGGTATCGGGAGAGAAATAAGCCGGCAACCAAACCGAATCATAAGGAGCTACCGTTAGCGATGAAGCTCCCAAGGTCACATCCCCATTGCTGGAAACAATGTTGGTTACCTGCAAGGAATCGCAGCCGGTGTTGTACACCCAGATACCGGAAGTATCGTTGGTAAATTGCAAGGTGGTGTCAAACGTGATGCAAGAATCGCTGAGATCGATTTCCGGGGTTCCTAACACAGTTAAAATCACCGGAATGTTCAAAGCCGGGTTTACCGGATCGTTGGAGCTAACGCTGATGTTGCCGGGATATACTCCGGCCGATAGTCCATTTCCACTCGCCGTTACCGTTACGGTGGTAGAATCGCCAGCGGCTACGCTGCCACTATCGGGATTTACGGTAATCCAATTCGAAGTATTGTTGGCCGCCCAGGCAATGGCATTGGCCACCATTCTTTCAGAATTGGGCGTGGTATTGAAGTAGTCGTAGCCAATATAAATGGCTTTTCCGGCTCCAATGTCTTCCCAACCACTCACCGTGCCACTGAGGTAGCTGGTGACCGTTTGAAAACCAGGATCGGTAAACGTGGAATAAAAGGTAGCATTGGCGTTGGCAATGGGTGGAACCGTATTGTTGAGCAAAGGACTCGAAGGGTCCACAATGGTTTGAATGCCAGTACTGGAATTGGGGCTTGAACTGATGTTGAAAAAGCCCAAGTCATTGATCTTGGCGGCTTGCGTTCCGCAAATCACGACCCATCCTCCGTTCACTAAGAAGTTATTGATCACCGAAGCCATGTTTTGGTTGACCAACCCTACGCTGTTTTCCTGCTCGGGAATGAGCAACACATCGGCGGTAGCCAACAAGCCTTGCAACACCGAAGGCACGGTTGTTAAACTGGTAACCGAGGTATAATTGGTGAAATAGTTGTTGATGCCATTGAGGGTATTGGCCACTTCACCACCAAAGGAGTTATCAGCCGCATAGGCCCACACCACCACATTTGGCGAAGCTCCCGAAGTTCCACCATTGGAAGACGAGAAATTGAAATTGAGCGGCCCCGTTCCGGTGTTGTACACCGTGAGCGGCACAGAAACGGAATCGTCACAGTTGACCGTCAACAAGATGGAATCAGGTTGCACTGCAATGGCAGGAGCACCCACTACCGGCCCCGTAAAACAAATCGTTGTATCACCAGCGTTGTTGAAAATCGTGATGGAACCCGAATAGTTTTGAGCGGTATCGGGAGCAAAAATGGCGATTACCCAAGCCGAATCGTAGGGCGGAATCACCAAAGCAGTAGTATCAAAACTCACATCGCCATTGGAGGCCGTAATGTTGCTGATTTGCAAGGAATCACAACCTGTATTGTACACCCAAATGCCCGAAGTATCGGTCGTAAACTGCTGGGTGGTGTCAAAGGTGATGCAAGAGTCACTCAAATCAATTTCCGGAGTACCGACCACCGTTAAAATCACCGGAATGTTAAGTCCGGGATTGACCGGATCGTTTGAGCTTACGCTAATGTTTCCAGGATAAACTCCGGCAATAAGACCAGCCCCATTGGCCGTTACGGTTACGGTGGTAGAATCACCTGCAGCTACAGTGCCACTGTCAGGTGATACAGTTATCCAATTCGAGGTATTGTTGGCTGCCCAGGCAATGGCGTTGGCCACCATTCTTTCAGAATTGGGCGTGGTATTGAAGTAATCGTAGCCAATGTAAATGGCCTTTCCCGCTCCAATGTCTTCCCAACCGCTCACCGTGCCACCGAGGTAGCTGGTGACCGTTTGAAAACCAGGATCGGTAAACGTGGAATAAAAGGTAGCATTGGCGTTGGCAATGGGTGGAACCGTATTGTTGAGCAAAGGACTCGAAGGGTCCACAATGGTTTGAATGCCAGTACTGGAATTGGGGCTTGAACTGATGTTGAAAAAGCCCAAGTCATTGATCTTGGCGGCTTGCGTTCCGCAAATCACGACCCATCCTCCGTTCACTAAGAAGTTATTGATCACCGAAGCCATGTTTTGGTTGACCAACCCTACGCTGTTTTCCTGCTCGGGAATGAGCAACACATCGGCGGTAGCCAACAAGCCTTGCAACACCGAAGGCACGGTTGTTAAACTGGTAACCGAGGTATAATTGGTGAAATAGTTGTTGATGCCATTGAGGGTATTGGCCACTTCACCACCAAAGGAGTTATCAGCCGCATAGGCCCACACCACCACATTTGGCGAAGCTCCCGAAGTTCCACCATTGGAAGACGAGAAATTGAAATTGAGCGGCCCCGTTCCGGTGTTGTACACCGTGAGCGGCACAGAAACGGAATCGTCACAGTTGACCGTCAACAAGATGGAATCAGGTTGCACTGCAATGGCAGGAGCACCCACTACCGGCCCCGTAAAACAAATCGTTGTATCACCAGCGTTGTTGAAAATCGTGATGGAACCCGAATAGTTTTGAGCGGTATCGGGAGCAAAAATGGCGATTACCCAAGCCGAATCGTAGGGCGGAATCACCAAAGCAGTAGTATCAAAACTCACATCGCCATTGGAGGCCGTAATGTTGCTGATTTGCAAGGAATCACAACCTGTATTGTACACCCAAATGCCCGAAGTATCGGTCGTAAACTGCTGGGTGGTGTCAAAGGTGATGCAAGAGTCACTCAAATCAATTTCCGGAGTACCGACCACCGTTAAAATCACCGGAATGTTAAGTCCGGGATTGACCGGATCGTTTGAGCTTACGCTAATGTTTCCAGGATAAACTCCGGCAATAAGACCAGCCCCATTGGCCGTTACGGTTACGGTGGTAGAATCACCTGCAGCTACAGTGCCACTGTCAGGTGATACAGTTATCCAATTCGAGGTATTGTTGGCTGCCCAGGCAATGGCGTTGGCCACCATTCTTTCAGAATTGGGCGTGGTATTGAAGTAATCGTAGCCAATGTAAATGGCCTTTCCCGCTCCAATGTCTTCCCAACCGCTCACCGTGCCACCGAGGTAGCTGGTGACCGTTTGAAATCCGGGATCGGTAAACGTAGAATAAAAGGTAGCATTGGCATTGGCAATGGGCGGAACCGTATTGTTGATCAAAGGGCTCGAAGGGTCCACAATGGTTTGAATACCAGCACTGGAATTGGGACTTGCGCTGATGGTGAAAAAGCCCAAATCATTGATTTTGGCGGCTTGCGTTCCACAAATCACGACCCATCCACCATTCACTAAAAAGTTATTGATCACCGGAGCCATGTTCTGGTTCACAAACCCAACATTGTTTTCCTGCTCGGGAATGAGCAACACATCGGCCGTAGCCAACAAGCCTTGCAACACAGCAGGCACCGTAGTCAAACTGGTAACCGAGGTATAATTGGTGAAATAGTTGTTGATGCCATTGAGGGTGTTGGCCACTTCTCCTCCAAAAGAGTTATCGGCCGCATAGGCCCATACCACCACGTTGGGAGTAGCTCCTGAAGACCCACCACTTCCCGAAGAAAAGTTGAAGTTCAAGGGTCCTTGCCCAGTATTGAAAACCGTGATTGGCGCAGCTGCGGAATCATCGCAATTCACCGTGAGCAACAAAGAATCGGGCTGTACCGAAATAACCGGTGCTCCGATCACTGGTCCGTTGAAACAGATGGTGGTATCTCCGGCATTGTTGAAAATGGTGATGGTTCCGGTGTAATTTTGAGCCGTATCGGGCGCGAAAATGGCGGTTACCCAGGCGGAATCAAATGGAGGAATCACCAGTGCTGTCGTATCAAAGCTCACGTCTCCATTGCTGGCGGTGATATTGCTAATTTGCAACGAATCGCATCCGGGGTTGAACACCCAAATGCCCGAAGTATCGGTGGTAAACTGCAAGGTGGTATCAAAGGTGATGCAAGAGTCACTCAAATCGATTTCCGGAGTACCTACCACCGTGAGAATGACGGGTATGCTCAGGCTGGGATTCAGTGGATCGTTCGAATTTACTTGCAGGTTCCCGTTGTAGGTGCCTGCGGCCAATCCCGTACCATTGGCCGTCACCGTGATTAAGCTTGAATCGCCAATGGCTACCGTACCACTGTCTGGATTAGCAGAAATCCAATTGGAGGTGTTTTGCGCGCTCCAGGCGATGGCATTGGCCACAATGCGGTCGGCGTTAGGATTCGACGAAAAGTAGTCGTACCCAATGTAGATGGCGCGACCTGCACCTACGTTTTCCCATCCGGTAACCGTACCACTCAAATAGCTGGTGACAGTTTGAAAGCCAGGATCGGTAAAAGTGGAATAAAAAGTAGCGTTGGCATTGGAAATCGGCAGCGTAGTATTGTTGAGCAAAGGGCTCGAAGGGTCTACAATGGTTTGGATACCGGTACTGGAATTAGGGCTTGCACTAATGTTGAAAAAGCCCAAATCATTGATCTTGGCGGCCTGAGTGCCGCAAACAACTACCCATCCCCCACTGACCAGGAAATTGTTGATCACCGGAGCCATGTTCTGGTTGACAAACCCTACGCTGTTTTCTTGCTCGGGAATGAGCAACACGTCCGCAGTGGACAGCAAGCCTTGCAACACAGCAGGTACAGTAGTCAAACTGGTGACCGAAGTGTAGTTAGTGAAATAGTTGTTGATACCGTTGAGGGTATTGGCCACTTCTCCCCCAAGGGAGTTGTCGGCCGCATAGGCCCAAACCACCACATTGGGGGTAGCTCCGGAAGAACCGCCACTCGCGGAAGAAAAGTTAAAATTCAAGGGCCCTTGGCCGGTGTTGAATACCGTAAGCGGTACAGAAGCCGAGTCACCACAGTTGATGGTGAGCTGAATAGAATCCGGATTGACCGAAATAACCGGGGCTCCGGTGGCCACTCCCGAATAGCAAACGGTACTATCGCCCGCATTGCTAAAAAAGGTCAGCATCCCGGTGTAGGTTTGCATGGTATCGGGCGAAAAGAACACATTGACCAAGGCCGAATCGTAAGGTGGAATGGTGAGCGCTCCGGGAACTGTACCCACATCGCCATTGCCAGAAGTGATGTTGCTAATCAACAAGGTATCGCAACCCGGGTTGTAGACCCAAAGACCGAGCGTATCGTCGGTAAATTGCATGAGGGTGTCGAAATGGACACAACTGTCACTGAAGGTAATTTCCGGGCTGCCGTTGATGTTTAATACCAGGGGGACATTGAGTATTGGAGTAGCCGGATCGTTGGAGGAGATGCCAATGCTCCCGGTGTAAGTACCGGAAACCAGGCCGCTACCGTTGACACCCACATTCAGGAGCTGTGAATCCAGGGCGGCTACCGTTCCACTGGTTGGCGTAACCGACACCCAATTGGGCGACTGATTCTGAGCCCACACGAAGGCATTGGCTAAGATTCGATCTAAGTTGGCGTTGGAATTGAAAAAGTCAAACCCTACATAAACCACTTTTCCAAAGCCAATATCCCGATGGCCCACTACGGACTGCCCCACATAAGAGGTCACGGTTTGAAAATCGGTGTTGGTCACCGTTTGATGAAAAGTAGCACTCGCATTGAAAATAGACCCGGTTACTCCAGTCAACAATGGACTTGAGGGATCCACCACAATCTGTGCTCCCGAGCTGGAAGTGCTGCCCGTCGAAATGTTGAAGAGGCCCAAAGCATTGACCCGAGCCACGGAATTGCCGCACAATACCACCCAGCCGCCATTGTTCACAAAGTTTTGAATGGTGCTGGCAAGTGTGGTAATCGTGCCTATAGCGGTCGTTTCCATTTCGGGAAGCAGCAATACATCCACCCCCGACAATTGACTTTGCAACACCGAAGGCAACAAAGTAGTAGACGTGCTCAGGGAATAGCTGGTAAAGAAGCTATTGATACCAGAAATGGTATTCGGGTATTCCCTCGAAAGGTCAGCGCCCACTGTCCAAGCCAATACATTGAGCGGACCCGACCCTGATCCACTTTGGTTCACATTAAAGGTTAACGGCCCCAAACCGTTGTTGATGATGGCGAGCGGTACATTCGTAGAATCGTTGCAACTGCTAAGCGTAACTTGTACCGTATCCGGATTCACGGCAATACTCGGTGCAGCCAACGCAAATCCCGACAGGCAAACATTGGTATCGTTGGCATTGGTGATCAGTTGCAGGGTATCGGTCAGCAGTCCTATTCCCGTTGGGGAAAATTGTACCCAAATCGAATCGGTATTGCCGGGCAAAATGCTCAATGAGGTAGGAGAGGCATTGTAAACGCCCGTAGAAGTGTTGATGCCAGAAATCACCAATGTATCGCACCCATTGTTGGTGACGGCCAAAGGCAGGCTATCGGCGGTAAACTGTTGCAGGGTATCAAAAGTCAGGCAGCTGGACGATACATCCAGTTCGGCTGGACCGTTGTTGAAAAGCGTAATGGGAAGGTAAATGGGGTTGACCGCAGGATCATTGGAGAAAATGGCCACACTATCCTGGTAAGTTCCTGCATTCAAGCCGGCCGCATTGACTTTCACCAACACCGTTGCCGAATCTCCCGCCGGAATGGTATCATTCACCACACCGTTGGATTGAATCCAGGTATTGCCGTTTCCATACTCGAGGATCACCTCGTGAAAGTTCAATTGACTGGTGAAGATGTCGACCTGAATGGAGTTGTCAATCACCACCGACAAGTTGCCATCCGCCAAAAAAGAGGACAGCTGAGGCCCGGTGATGAAGGTGGTGTAACTCACCACATATTGGCCAAAATCAGGAATAACTCCCAGGTTCACGTTATCAATCAGCAACTCTGCAAATTCACCGCTCGAATTGAAATCACCATCCATGTTGACGGTCACCTTGAGCGAATCCAGGTTGGTGGGCAATCCGGTAAAGTTGTGCGTAGTGGCCGCACCGGCAAAGGTGAAGTTCTGAAAAGAATAGAGCGAGTCTCCCAGGGTGCCGCCTATGAGGGTGTCTAAAATAAGGTCGGAAGAACCGGTATTGAAAACTGTGATGGGCAACAGCACACTGTCGTTGCAAGTGGTGAACACATGGCTCAAAATACCCGGGCTCACACTGATGGAAGGTGTGGTAGGAGCCATTGGAGAAAGGGGCGCCATGGCGGGAGTTGTGTTTGATTTACCGTTTATTTCCGGGGAACCTGGTAATTGCCAGATGCGGTGCGTAAGAACAGCTTTTCCCTCCGCAAAAGAAGATTGCTTTGCCAGTGGAGATGCAGTTAAAACTGTCGTTCTTTGAGTTCCTTCGCGGGATAGAGCCGCAGGCGAATACAAAGCATTATCTCCCTGATGCTGAGCAAGTAACGGGGCATGAGCTACCAGCACCAAAAGGAGGAGAGTAAGGAGAGGGCGCATAGTCGTATTGGAGCGTTAGGTGTTACGATTATTGAGGGTTAGGGGCAAAAGTACTAAGAGATGTTCAATTTGTTTAAAAAACCTTCATTTTCAACCGATTATGCGTATTTCTACTGTACTAAACGTCTCCTATCACCAGGTAAACGGGGTGATTCATTTAGGAAACGGAAAAAGTTGACCCGATTCGGTGATGGGTAAAGTCTTGAAAGTGTTTTTGCGATTCCACAACCCAATCACCACCAGTGGTTAGCGCAATCCAGGAACGGAGCGGAAAGCTTCAGCTTCAATACTTTTGGTCAGCAGAGCATTATTCTATGAAGCAATCGATCAAGTGATTGTGCACCAAGGGGGCTCCTGGACCAGTGAGGCCCTTATAATTCGCAAACAGGCCTTACTGTTTACCAGAAACATTCGGTTTGCCTTCAAAGACCGGAAACAATGGCTGCAGGCCATTGCCTTCTTAGCAGCAAAGGGATGCCCGATGAAAGCCTGAAGGGCGTTTTGAAAATACTGATTCCTGCGGCCAACGCTTGGTTTGACCCATTAAACCGCCAAGCTAATTGTGGTGGTGGTAACGTTTTTCCTTCTCAGCGATGGGCCAACAAACATGGGCTGGCCATACCATTGATTACTCAATGTTGTCTTCGGCCCCATGGGCGAGCTTTTTCAGCTTTTTCACCAAAGTGAGTAGCAACAATCCGGTAACCAAACACATGCCCGCGATAAGCGCGAATATGGTCATCTCCCCTGCTCCCTGAGCCGCTTCGCCTAAAATTCCAGCCAGCTTGTTACCAAAACCAGTAATGGCAAAATAAGCCCCCATCATCAAACTGGCATATTTCACCGGAGCCAGCTTGGTTATAAAGGAAAGGGCTACAGGAGAAATACTCAATTCTGCAACCACATGCAGAAAATACGACAGTAACAGCCAATGTACCGGAGACTTTCCAATGGCACTCAAAGAAATCTCATAAACAGAAACCATCAAAGCCACAAAGCTGATCGCCATAATGATTTGACCTATTGCCATCTTGAAAATCGAGGAAGACTCTCGTCCTGATTTACTCCAGCGCATCCAGAGCCAAGCCATCGGTGCACCAATTAACACCACGTACAAGGCATGTAAGGATTGGAAAAAGGTGGTCGGTATTTCCCAACCAAATACAAATCTGTCTACGCTATCGCGTGTGTACAGGCTCATCAAGCCACCAGCTTGTTCATAAGCTGCCCAAAACACAATCACCACCAGGAAAGAGAGGAGCAAAACGACTACTCTATCTTTTTCTTCTTTCGTAAGTGGCTTATCGGCAAGGTGTGCTTCTGTGGCTGAATTTTTAAGCAACTCCCCCACTCCTCTAAGGTGTTTGCGACCAAATACATATACGATTTGCCCCAGGATCATTCCAAATCCAGCAAGCGAAAAACCAAGGTGCCAATCTATTTTTTCCCCAATGTAGCCTACCAACAAGGGAGCTAATAACGCCCCAATATTAATACCAATGTAAAAGATGATGAAACCAGAATCGCGTTTGATATCGCCTTTCTTGTACAAACCGCCCACCATAGTACTAATGTTGGGCTTCAATAACCCCACACCACATACCAAAAGAACCAACCCGCTGTAAAAGGCAGAAATATTATCGATGGTTAAGGCAAATTGTCCAGCAATGATGAACACACCGCCCACCAAAACAGATTTCTTTTGGCCAAGGTATTTGTCTGCAATGTAGCCTCCAAAAATCCCCATGAAGTACACGAACATCCCGTACCACCCATAAAGGGCCAAAGCTTCTTTTTTGGTCCAGGCCAAACCGGGATTGTCACCAGTGCTTTGCGCAGTAAGGTACAATACCAATATGGCGCGCATGCCATAAAACGAAAAGCGTTCCCACATTTCAGTGAAGAACAAAACGAACAAACCACTGGGGTGGCCGAAGAGCTTTTTTTGAGGAAGGGTCGAGCTTTGCATGTCCCCGAAATTAGGGTTTGTGGTTGGATTGTACCCGCCCGTAGGTAGAAAGACTTTTACAACACGCTCGAACTATGGCTTGGGAAGCTAAGAAAACTCATTTATAGCCGTATTGGCCCACCTACTTTCGCAGCAGCAGCTCACCCACTGCTGATCGTTTCAAAGCCAAATACAAATCGTACTTCCTCTTCGTAGCAATAGCTGTTGGTGTAGCGGCAGAAGAATATCGGAGCCCCCATTTCTTTCATCACCTTCACCAAGTTGTAGACGTTGCGCTCGGAGACATTCAAGCGACTGGCCAGGCAGGCGGGCGGACCGGTACACCTGCGGCTTATCAAGCCATCGAGGCGTTCTATCAATTGCATTTTTTCCAGCAGGTTCACGGGGGTGGATTCGGGTTTTCCTACGACCATCAAGGTTAACCAAACCATCTTATGCTCACCCGACTTTGAGGACAAACGACACGATCAGGAGGAAAGTCGTAATGAATGGAACGACACTAGTTTTATGGCCTTTAAGAACTTCCAGGATACGGTTCTTCCATCCGCCAGTCGATTTTGATGGAATGCTTTCTACTGCAAAAAAATTGCAGTGTCCCCGACTACTTTCGGCACGAAATCGATTTCACCCAACAAACAAAAATGAACCCTCTTCTCTAACATTCTCTGAGAAAGAGCAAAAAATGTATCCACTATGATTCTAAGAAAAACAGCTTGTATTATCGCAATACTTTTTTCGCTGATGAGCACCACCACTTTGGCTCAAAAAGTGTTTTTGGACATCGGCTCCGGCTCTGGCGATATCGGAGACGTCATTAGTGTTCCAGTGCAGGTCACCCTCCCTCCGGGTAGTCTCACCTGGACCAGCTGCCAGGGAAAATTTGTGTTGTCCGATCCGAGTGTGGGTCAAATCATTGGCGCCAGCAGCATCACCGGCGTATCCCTTAATGCAACACCCAGTGAAGTATTCTTTGCCTCAACCGGTCTGAACACCCTGGTACTCACCAACGGTTTGTTTATGACCATCGATGTAAAAATCGCTTCCTATGGCTGCACTTCCATTGTTCCCGAACGGATCAATGTGCAAACACCCTTCGATTTTGTGATTGACAACATCACCTATGATTTGGACAATGAATTCGTGGTGACCAATGGCAGTGTGTGTGGCGATTGCCCCCTTCACATTCAAAGCGTCACGGGTTACCCCAGCAACACCAGTACCACGCCGAATTTTGAAAACGTTTCCGGAAACGCCATCGGCAATTACGAAAACTTCACCAGCAATTGCATTCCGGTGAATTCGGCTCCACTTTTGGGCATTGCCGCTTCACAGGGCAATGTGTACATCAGCATTTACCTCGATGTGGACGGACTTCCAGGGTTCGAGGTACTCGCCCTTTCTACCTTTTCTTCTACCGGGGCCATCAACATTGCCTTACCTCCCGGAGGTATCAATTTTGATTCGAAAATGCGCATCATGGTGAGCGATAGCCCCATTGCCGCCCTCGATGAAATTCCGACCTGTGGCGAAGTAGAAGATTATCAGTTTTGCCCGGATTGCGATTGTGATTTGAA
>CALCCE010000214.1 GCA_937899835.1 uncultured Flavobacteriales bacterium
ATGATACGATTTGATACGTTTTAATACGATAATGATACGATTGATAATGTATGGTTTTGATACGATTTGATCTGATACGAAAATGATACGATCAATGAAGTTCGGTTTGATTAACCGAACCTACAGCAATTGTATTGCTGTTAGCGCCCAATGACAAGCCAACTGCATCGAAAAGAAATCGATAAGCATAAAAAAACCACCGCAAAAATGCTTGCGGTGGCCTATGGCGTTCCACTTCGCACAAAAGCGCCTAGTAGAACATTTGGTAGGATAAAATTACAAGAGTAATAAGCTTTAGAAGCTCATCAATAAGGGCAATACTCGTGGAAGGGTCCAAGAGGTCTGGTTTCTTTAAGTCGCCATTCGCCTACAAACTCCCTAAAAATGATAAGGCCGGCAAGTTCATTGACCACGATAAGGGTAATACCTGCCAAACTCACAGAATAGATGTAGGTGATGTTGTTTTGCTCCAAAAAAAGCGTACTGTTGCCGAGAGGGCCAACTCGCAACCATTGATCGGAAGCGGCAATATTAGGGTTGAGTCGCTCTAAAATGATTCTTTCGCCTGCGTTGAGCGATTCGGCCTGGACATTGACTTGAATCAAGCACAACAGCATGAATGCTCCTAAGCCAATGCAGAACTTTTTAAATGAATTCATAATTAAAAAAGTGTTGTGATGCGGGCGGTTCTTTAGCACAGGTTCAAAAATCGAATGAATTTGGCACTGGTGATGGCGGATAGCAAAAGACCAACGTGCAAAAGGGCTGTACTTGGGTGGCAGCATCGGGTGAATAATTAGGGGCCAAATGGCGTTTTTGAGAAGTGCCCCAATTTTTATTCAATCACGAAAAAATAATTTAAAATCATTCAAACGAGTACCCCTACATAGCCCCTACATGTGCTATATGTGTTTGTTTTTAAGGGTTTTAAATTGTGCTTGGGTTTACTTTTGGAAAGCAAAGCAATACATGATTTTAGATGCTCTTAAAATCGCTACCTCTTATTTATGACCCGGTGGAGAGAGAAACGTACTTTTGAGGCTGCTTCTTATCCGTTTTTCTGCTAATCCTACTGCACAACTTAAGATTCGTTGCCAACCACTAAAGCTGTTAAGCCCCAATTCCCAATACTCAACATCTCTGAAAAAAGATGGGATGAAGACGATTACCTCGAATGCTTAAACTACGACGGTTATATTTACGACGATAAGCCTGCTTATTTTGAATCTTATTACCGCCAAAAAGTCTTTGTTGATTCCGATGGAAAATTATTTCAAGCTATCGGTGTAGAATGGCCGCAAGGTTTGCAAAAATGGACCAAATCGCTGTTTGGAAAGAACCGGGGTAAACTCAGCTTGCAGCCGGTAGATCGAACCGTACCGATAGACGATCTCAAAGCCTACTGCCTGGCCCGCATTATAGAGGTGGATGACGGGGAAGCGTTTCAGAACTTGATGGAAACCCTGGAAGAAGCCAATAGTTTTAAGGAAGTAATCGATTCGATTTAAAAAATGTTTCTCAGGTGAAGGGTAGGCGCTGCTGATTTAAGGTACCTCAAAAGCTTGTGTACGACCTAAAACGGAAACGATAGATTCTATAACCGTTTTCTGATGCGTTAGCTGGGTAGTCCCTTCGGAGGGTTAGTAAGTCTCTTATGGAAAACGAAATCCCCAAACGAGAGGCAAAGCCTCCTGTTTGGGGAAAGTAATTCACCAATCGTAAATGCCCAATTGGTAAACCACCACTCATGGTCGTAGCATCAACAATTGATCAATAGTGCGGCACATTCTGGCGTACGTTGAAGTTGTCGCTGCCGGGCAGCATCTTTACAAGATTGCAGTTGAGCTGCCTGGGTAGTTGGGTTGAATTTGCATTCGCATTGTTCTACCTCAGCAGCATGCCAACAAATGTTGTGTCGGTTGCAATCGTAGGCATCCGTTGTAAAGTCGGGATACAACTGCTTGCATTGGTTGTAGGCAGCATAAAAAGCCTGATCACAGGTTTGCGATGGCGCTGGGGCCGTAGTAAAGGATTGCAGCATCAACGTGCATCCCAAAAGCGCGATGGCAAAGCACCGCATGATAAACAGATTGGTTTTCATAAAAAAGTGGATGAAATAGTGCCTACTCTAATTGGTTTTCGGCTTCCCCATAAAAACGTTATAATGAGAGATCAAAGTAGTTGAAGCACTTCCGCCTGTCTGGCTTCATTGAGGTAGCCGCGCCAAAAATGGTTGACTTTGCCATCGCGGTCCACCTGTATTATGGCCGGAACCGCACTCAACTCGGCCGCCTTAAAATCAAGTTTAACCACCGTGTCTACCGCAACGCCATTTGCGATCAACGTGGCAGTTTCTCCGGCAATAAAATCGGGATGTGCTACTACTGCTACAAAGGCGGCACGGTCATTTTTTTGGCGAAGCGTTTGGAGCAAGGTTTGATAAAAGGACATGCTTTCATCACAGTAGGAACAATTGGGATTGAGCGCCAACAGCCATGCCGACTCTGCACCCGCGGGTACTACCGCTTGTAAAGCTTCGTAGGTCTCACCAACGGTTAGCCCCTGTGGATCGGTGGGAGGGGCATCTGCAAGGTGTTGGTACAGCAGGAAAGTGCAAAGAACGATCAGCACCAAATAGCTGCTCCCTTCTAAAATAGATTTCCATTTTTTTCGCATCGTTTTCAGTTTTTGGGTGAATGATCCGGTCCGCTGGGTGGTAGAGCGTCCGAGCCATTTGTTGGGGTGAAGAACGTGCGATTTTTGGGAAAAAGAATAAAAGTAACCCCCTACAATACCACTACAGGTTGTTTAAGTAGTTTTAAGTGAGGGTTTTATGATTGTAAAGTGGAAACATCCTTACATGGGGCTATATACGTATGTAGTGGTAGGAAATAGGGGAAAAAGTATATTCTTAAAGTGATTTTATAAAAGTACAGGCATAAAAAAAGCCTTCCAATGGGAACGCTTTTTTCAGATAGTCAACTGCACTACCCGCTGGAAGTGGATATTTGACAATAAACTTAGCCTTTCATGCGCTTGAAAACCAATCGCGTAACGAAAATACCTTCACCGTCTTTTTCTCCTGAATTGCTCTCCACTCCGCTGGTCACAAAAGCCAACTCCCAGCCTTCTTCGGCCAGTTTGTTGATTTTATCGGTTACCAAAGCATCGTTGGAGGCGATGTTTTGAAAATTGATGCCGCCAAGGCTAAAGAAATTAAGCAGTTTGGTTTCTTCGAACTGATCTACTTTTAGATCGCCTCGCTTCACATTCGACATGTCGCTTTTTTTACCATCGGTACGAGCAGTGGTAGCCGCCTCAGAGTCGGCCTGATCCGTTGCTTCAATGATGCGGGAGCGGCCTGCGCCTCCGGGAACAATCGATTCCACTACAGTTACGACCTTGTATTCTACTTGGGCATAAAGGTCGATGCTAAACAAGCATACAAGTAAGGGGAGAAGCAATAACTTTTTCATCTTTCAATCTGGATTATGGATTCAATGCAGGCAAGACAAAAAATGATGCCCACTTTTCGGTTCAAAAGTACCTAAACGCAGGAGCAGGTCTACTTAACCAGGGTTAGGAAACTCCCAACCATCTTCCGTAGTAAATCAAAAAGGGACTGCCTATCCAATAGACAGCCCCTTTCAATTCAGGTAGTGAGGTAGAGCCTCACCTCTAAATACTTATCAATCCAACAAAATCATCCGCTTGGTATCCACTGCCGTATTGTCTACGATCAAGGTATAGAGATACATGCCGCTTTCGAGGCGTTTGCCTTCAATCACATATTCACCACGAGGGGTAACCGGCACTTCTTCCGAAAACTTGAGGTTTCCGTTCAAGTCAAAAACATAAATGAAGGCTTTACGTGCTTTCTTCTGTTTGATTTGGTATTCAATGACCGTGTTTTCGTGGAAGGGGTTAGGAGCATTTTGCATGAGTACTGCAATGGTTTCTTCCTCCGGCTCGGCTGTAGCGGTATTTTTCACCGGGGCCGCTTTTCTTTCACGAACACCTGGTTCACGAACCCCGCCACCACCTTGGAGCTCACGCAAAATGGCCAATACCTCCTCGCAACAGTCATCTCCAGTGGTAATGCCATTGCCTAATGGGCAGCTAGCACCATCGTTGCGACTCATATTGGGCTCTTTGTCCGAAATAGAGGTGAGGGTGAAATTGTCAAAAGTAGCATCAGGGGTGATTTCATAAAATTCTCCAGCATTGCAATAGGCATAAATGGTGCCGTTAGCATCGCTAAATACCGCCCCAAAACCCGCAGTACAAACGTTGTTACTGGCCAGGGGATAATCGGCATGAAAAGACCCATCCAAATTCATGGCGCGTAATACAGTAGGATTGTTGGCCGTAGTAACACCATAAAAACGGTTCATAACCGGAACATACGTCCAATCTGCCATGTCGAGGTTGCCCGAAAGACCAGAAAAAGCAATTTCGGTAACAGTCATGGTAGACACATCGATGCGAAACATGCGATTTTGGTCCGCGCGAGTGATATACAGGTTGCCATTCAGGTCGAAATCGCCCACAAACCAAGAGGCTGGATCCAAGCCTGGAATGGGGCCCAGGTTGTCTATCCCAGTGGCGGTGATCCGAACCAGGTTGTTGGGGTTCGAATCGGGATCGATACCATAGATGAAGCCATCTTCTACATTGTATCCCATGGCGTTGACTTGTATGCCATTGGGATTGGTCCACCCCACAACGTCTACCCAGGCGGAGCCGTCCCAAAACCAGAGATCGTCACCATCTCTAACCTGGTACAATTGGCTGACCGATTGGCAGGGAAAAGCCTCTTTGCATTCTCCATCCATACAATCGGGATCGGCACAATCGATGAGGTTGTCGAGGTCGTTGTCGGCACTGTCCAGGCATATTTCAGGTATTTGGGCCGACAGCGAAAGGGAAGCCAGCAGGAACAGAGCGAGGAAAATTCGTTTCATGGTAAATAAATTACAGGATGAATAAATGGTGAACCCAATCCAGACACACTGAGGATTAGCAGAATTCCAGTTAGAAATTTGGGCCAACTAAAAGCACTCAATGATTCAGAATTGGATTGAATTGCCCTTGCGTTGGTGCAAAGGCGATGATTAATTGGCGGTCAATTTCTTAAACCTTTTGGGGCCAAAGGAGGCAATTGTATGGATGCACTTATCTCTTGTATGATTTGCTTGCCAGTGTGGGTAGTCAACTTTTTTCCATTTTCCAATTCTCGATACCTTGTCATACGGCTGGAGGAAAATAGTGCTATGTTTAGGCCATGAAACGTTTCGTCTCTTCCGCATGCTGCTTCCGAATGCGGTTCCGGTCTTTTAATGTGTTAGCGTTTGTTGCAGTGCTTTTGGGGATAAGTCTCCTTTCGTTGAGTGCCTGCCAGTCGGGCGAAGAGGCCAACCGGGGAGTAACCGAAATTTCGGGCATGGTGATTCCCTTCGAGCTCACGCCGTACAACAACATTGTGTTCAAAACCGTACTCAACGGCAAAGACAGTTTGCGGTTGAAATTTGATTCGGGTGCCTCGGGTTTGTTGCTCACCCACCAGGCCATTCAAGAAAAAACGGATCTGCTAAACGATGGTCAAGAAACATCCACCACAGAAAACTACGTTCCACTTCAACAAACGGTAAGCCTCACGTTGGCAGATTTAAGCTGGGAAAGTTTAATGGTATTGCCCGTGCAACACAGTGGACAAGGCACCGACGGCCGCTTTGGCTGGGATTTGTTGCAAGACAAGGTGGTGGGCCTCAATTACGACAAGTTGGAGATGACGATTGCTGACGAAATGCCCGAATTATCGGGGTATACCAAAACGAAGTTGGAAGCGGTAGATGGAGCGCTTTGCCTGAGTGGGGCCCTCATCACCGGGGGCAAGCCTTACCCTTTTCGTTTTATGTACGACAGTGGCTACCAGCGCGCTTTGTTGGTGGATAGTACTTTGGCCGACAGCCTGTTGTTTCCGGTGGGAGACCTGGCACAAATCAAAGAAAACCAACTGCGCAATGGAGCAGGTAAAATTTTCACCACCCGGGTATTGGAGTTGCCAAGGCTAACCATAGGTGGCCACCAGCTGAAAAACTTACCCATCCAGTTGCTTCACCAAGAGAACCCGGCGGGCTTTCCGGTGCATATTTTGGGCAACGAATTGATGAAACGCTTCAATACCGTCATCGATTTTCCCAACCAGGCGATCTATCTGCGCCCCAACAGCCTGTGGGAGGCTCCCTATATAGATGCTGCATCATAGTGGTCGTATCAATAATCCTGAGTGGTAGTTTGAAACTCCACAATTAGGTTCCTTATTCATTGATAAATAGTCTGGAAGGCCTTTAGCGCTTTATTTGGTGTTTAATGCCCTCCCTGTCCATCAGCTCCAAACCGTAGTTGCGAATGGTTGCTATAATCGGAATAGCGGTTTTACCTTTTTCGGTAATGGAGTACTCCACCTTGGGCGGCACCACGGGGTATACCTTGCGCGAAACAAAACCCTCCGCTTCCAATTGACGCAGTTGTGAAGTAAGCATTTTGTCGGTAATGTGTGGAATGTCCTTTTTCAATTCGCTGAAACGAAACACTCGGTTTTGCAAGCGCCATAAGATGGGCATCTTCCAAGTACCACCAATACGATCCATGGCAAACTCCACCGGATTGTAATATACCTTGTTGTTGTAGATGAAATCGGGCATAAAGGTTTGATTATCTGTATACTTTCTAAAAAGTTAGTACCTCTCTATTGGGTAAGTAAACCGCTAAAGGTAAGTAAAGCAATTAGGTTTGCTTATGCATTCAATGGAACACACTTCAAGCCTCCACTATTTTTATCTGGGGCGTTGCTAAAGGCCTTATTGCCAGCGAGTCTCGTTCCAAAAACCTTTTAAAAAAACAGTACCCATGTCCTCTTCTGTAACTGAAATCAATCAATACGTACATGCGCACGGCATGCCGTTCAAAGGCAAAATTTTGATGGTGGCCAGTAGTCCGTCCGTTTCTGAACAAACCGGCTGGCCCATTGGCTTTTGGGCGGCCGAATTGACCCACCCCCTCCACGTTTTTCAAGAAGCAGGCTACGAGGTAGCCCTGGCTTCTACCGAAGGTGGTCCCATTTCGATGGATGCTTATTCCGACCCTCGGGATGCCAGTGGTTATGCGGCTCACGATGTCATAACCATGGGTTATCTGCAATCGGATGCATTCAACCAAATGTTGGCCAATACCCAGAAATTGACCGAGGTAAGCCCCAACGACTACGATGCCATCTTTTTGGTGGGCGGGCAGGGCCCCATGTATACCTTTCGAGGCAACCACGATCTCGAACGGTTGTTTGCCGGTTTTTACGAATTGGGCAAGCCCAGCGCTGCCGTGTGCCATTCTACTACGCTACTGTTGGAAGCCAAAACATCCAATGGCAGCCTGTTGGTGGAGGGCAAAACCTGGACTGGCTTTGCCGATGCGGAAGAAGCATTTGCCGACGAAGCTGTAGGACAAAGGATTCAACCCTACTGGATTGAAAAAGAGGCAAGGAAACTGCCCAATACCACCTTCAAGGTAGCCGCGCCTTTCAGTTCCTTCGCCATACAAGACGGCAACCTCATCACCGGCCAGCAACAAAATTCAGGTGCGGCAGCTGCACGCCTGGTGGTGCAGCAACTGTCGTAACAAACCCTATGCAGTAGCACTTCGAAAAAGGGATAGGAAATGAAATTAGCATTTATCGGCATTGGCAAAGTGGGTTTTGCCTTGGCCAACAACTTTCAAAAAAGTGGACATACCATTGCGGTGGCCCACAACGATGTGAAAAGTGAAAGTGTGCAAGTCGCCCTGGCAAAGAACCCGGCCTTTGTGGCTTTGCCCCTGCAAGCGGCCGTAGATCAGGCAGAAGTGGTGTTTTTGGCTACACCGTTCAAGATCAACCAAAGCATTTTGGAAGGCTTGAACCTGCAAGGCAAGTTGCTGGTTGACTGCACCAATCCAGTAGGGCCGGGCATCTCCCACGGATTGAACAGCGCAATGTCTGGAGCAGAGAAAGTAGCCGATTGGGCCCCATCCGCTCAGGTGGTAAAGGCCTACACCATATATGGGTTCGAAAACCTGGAGAATCCCATATTTCCCAGCAAGGAAGTGAAACCGGTGATGCTTGTTGCTGGGGACCATGCTGAAGGCAAAGCCCTAGTACAATCCCTCAATACCGATTTGGGGTTTGATACCCTGGATGTTGGTCCACTTTCGCAATCCCTGCACCTGGAACACATGACCTTACTTTGGGTGAAGATGGTGCGCCAAAACGGCCACCACCCCAACTTTACCTGGGCATACCTGGAGCGTTAAGGAGCAACACTCATCGAATCCCGGCCGGTGTTGACCCACTCCATGAGGCGGGTTTTTTCCTGGGGAATGGCGCTATCCAAGTCTAGTTCGATCAGTTCCAGGGTTTCCACCTGTCCCGATTCCCAGCGCACCTTTCCCCATAAAGGTATGCCTTTCCACAGGGCGGCTTTGCCCGGATATTTTAAGGGTTCGATAAGGAAGGAAATCAAGTTGCAGGAGTAGCCTTGTATGTTGGTGTCGGCCTCACTTTGTACCACCAAATCCCAATTGTAGAGCTTTGAGTTGGGGTTCAAGACCAGGTTCTCGTAGAGGAAATCGTAGCCGCGGGTCACTGAAACCGTGGTGGAATCAGTGACAAACACATGCTCCATTCGGTCCATCTTTAGGGTAGGAAAGAAGGGAGGCTCCCGTTTGTTGACAAACTCAAAATACTCCGTAGCGCCATAGTTGGAGATGTAAACCTTTTGCTCGACAGGAGCAGTGCTCAGCGGATGCTGAAGCCGGTAATGCGCAATCGCCTCCTTTACCTCAAACTTTTCATACGGACCGGGTGCGCGATGGCACCCCGAGAGCAGCAACAATACAACAACGGTTCTCCACATGGTTGCGAGCGAAGTTAGGGCACTTTCTTTTGTTGAAAGGCAGAGGAGGATACATCAAGGAAGTGTGCACAAAACACCTCAAAGAAAAAGGCTAACCCACTACTTTGACGGTTCGCAAATTTCCCGAAAGGGTGCTGCAATGGCTTCTTTTTTAGAGTAAACGGCAAATACAATTTGATGAAATTGATCTCGGTATCCAAGGTGGATCACCTCATTGAAATAGCGGGCCACATCTGCCGGGTTATTTTGAAATACACCACAGCCCCAAGCGCCCAATACAATGGATCGGTGTCCGTGATGCAAGGCAATGGCCAATACTTTTTCGATTCGGCGTTTCATAACCGTTTCAATTTCGGGCAAACGCGCGGGTGTGCGGGGGCGTACTACACTGGCATTCACCGCGGGGGCAGTGAGAAAAGCACAGGTTAAAGGCTGCTCCACCAAGGAACCATCGTCGTGCCGAAGCAGGGGTACCCCAGGGCTGTAGATCATGTAATCGGTGTAAAAGCCATCGGAGGTTTGGCGATTGGTTGTATAGTAAGCCTCCGCTTTTAGCAAACTGGGGTACAAGCCAGTGGAGCGGGCCAGGCTTTCTTCTTGGGCCTGACTACCCCCTAAAAAGCCTCCTCCCGGATTTTTGGCCGAAGCAAAATTGAGGCACAAAACATTGGTGTGGCCCGCTTCCATTAGATCCTGTGTTGCTTCTAAAGTGGTTTTTTGGCAAAACTGTAGAGCGGCCGGGCGATCTAAAGCAGTAGAAGGTCTATTGTGCAGCAACGTATCAGAAGCTTCTGGCGTGTACACCAGGGTGTTGCTTACCGCTGTTTCTTGCAGGTCGGAAATATCAATTTGCTTTCCGCTGGGTGTAATGAATGAACCGTTTTTTAAAATTTGCAGGGTGGCTTCAGCGAGTTGTTTTCGCTGGTTTCGTGAAGTCATGAAATAGAAAATGTAAAAAATTGGGGCGATAACTGTAAAGGGGAAGCTACAGTTGTCTTTGAATATAATAATCGCACAAAGGTTGAAAAATCCCGGAATATAATCAAAGGCAGTGCTTACCCGAAAACTGCATAATTTGAATGAAGCTATTTCCAGTTTTGTTATAACCAGCCGTCCATTTAAAAATGATTTTAAAATCTTGATCAGGTTGGCCAACCATCTCCTCCTATGGTCACATCCTTTAAGCAACACACTAAACCTGACCTACCCATGCGCCTGCCTCAGTTGCCTCCTTTTACCCTTGTATTGCTTGCCTTCCTGCTGACTTCTTGTGATCCGGAGGGAATCTGGATCTTTGGCGTGTCCAATGAATCGGAAAACGAACTGTTGGTTCAATATCAAATCTCCGGCGATTCCGCCAACAGCGAGTTGCTGATTGCCCCCGGAGTGTGTGTGCAACTGCACGAATATGCAGGAATTGGCGGTTTGGAGTCGAAAGATGACGAAGAGGTGCCCCGGGTTTTTGAAACCATGCAAGTGATGCGCAGTGACAGCACGGCGGGTTTGAATTTCAATGCCTTGGATGGCAGCCGTTGGGATTTTCACAATGTGAAAACCGGCCGTTTTGTCTTGGTGCCCGTCGGCGAAAATGTCTACACTTTGAGGGTAGGTGAGAATGAGCTTGAAAACTGACCTTATTGCTCAAGCAATTGAGTGGAAGGGATGAAAAAGAAAATCCGGCAGAGAACTGGCTCCGAAGCACATTTCTGGGGTATTAAAATGCCAAAGAAGCCCTATTCCATCAAGCGGGTTTTTTCTTCTGGGATATCACTTTTCACATCCAGTTCAATTAATTCCATGCTCTCCCAAACTGTCTCGCCAGAATAAAGCGCCCCCCACAGCGGAATATTTTTCCAAAGGGCTACTTCACCGTGCATTTCCTTTTCTCGATCATAAAATTGGACCAACCGGCAGGGGTAATTTTGAATCAGTGTGTCCGACTCTTTCTCGATGGTGTAGTCTTGGTAGTTGAGCTTTGAACCGGGAAGAAACACTGCCTTGTCGTATATGAAATTGTAGGAGCGCTCAAGGGGAGTTCCTTTTTGATCACCGGTAAAGGCATGTTCAAGACCATCTATTTTCAAGTGATTGCCCAGGGTGGTATACTGTGGATTGGAGAATTCAAAATATTCCGTTGCCCCGTAGTTTGAAATGTACACTTTCGTATCAAAGGTGGTCGTCCATAGTTTCATTCTACAGGTTAAGATCGCTTGTTCCATTTCAAACTTATGGTAAGGGCTTGGCTCTTGAGCGCAACCCGAAAGTAGGAGTAGAAACAATAGGCAGGTTCTCCACATAATATTGAGGTTAAAGTAAGTTATTGTGGGTGCATCCATCACAATCCGGTGTCTACCCATTCCATTAGGCGCTTTTTTTCTTCTGGTATTTCGGTTTCCAAATCCAATTCGATCATTTCCATGCTTTCCCACAACTTAGGAGGGGCGTCCATAAACTCTACCCCCCAAAGCGGAATGTTTTTCCAAAGCGCCACTTTGCCCCTTATGTCAAATTCATCCTTGTAAAAGTGGATTAAGCGGCAGGGGTACCCCTGAATGAGGGTGTCCGATTCAGATGCAATACAATAATGAGGGTTGTTGAGTTTGGATTCAGGAAGAAACACCATGCTGTCAAAAAGAAAACTGTAAGATCTGCTGGAGTGAACCGTCATTGAATCGCCAACGAACAGGTGTTCGAGGCTATCTATTTTAAAGATATCTCCTAAATTTTCAGGACGTGGTTCTAAAAATTCCATGTATTCCGTTGCTCCATAGTTAGAGAAATATGTTTTTACTTCTATGGACTGACCCGTCCAGTTCATCCGATAGGTTAAGATGGCCTCTTCAATTTCAAATTTGTGGTAAGGATCGGGGGCTGAGCTACAGCCAAAAAGCAGGAGCAGTATAAGGAGTTGGGGGCGCAACATCATCATAAACAAAGTTAGGGTTTCGTTTCTTACCTGCGCTTGGTAGGAGTAATCAGCGATTGGCCTGCGGTAAATGTTGGCATTGAATCACCTTACTGTTCAAACATGCGCGAGGAGCGGAAAGGAACCAAGCTGTTTTCGGCTTCGGGGTCTTGCTCCAACACCTGTTTTAATTGAGCTACCTGAATGGCATCGGGTGCTACATCGGTGAAGTAGTAGATGTATTCCTTGCGCTCATCTTGGCTGAGGAAAATCAAATTGCTACGCTGCTCCGCGCAATAGTAATTGGCATAACGATCGGTGGCTTCGATCAGTTGAAAAGTGCTACTGATATAAACCTCCTCGTCCACGCACCCGTATTCATGTAGGGTGAAGTGTACTGCTTCAGACCACATAAAATTGGCCCAGGTATACCATTCAAAGTGGATGGCTGTTGTGTAGCAATCGGGGGCACCACAATCCCAGCCGTGCAGGTCGAAAGGGAGATCAAAGATGATCTTGCTGGAATCCAAGGTCACCAAACCGCGCTGGTACAGTTTTTCGAGAGGAGTGGTTTGGAAAAATGCTGCTGCTGAAGAATCGGATTTTTCACGGATAGGTACTTCGGAAATGGACGCTTGGTTATGATTTACTCCACGATGGGGCGTATTCGCATATTTTTGAAATCGAAATACTTCGTTGGAAGGTTTTTTTTCTGCGAAAGCAAGGAAAAAAACTAAAAACCAAAAATGATAATTACCGAACATAAAACGAGGCCAAGTTAGCGTATTCTCTTTTTCTTAGCCCAAGCTGGGCGGCTGATCGACCCTCATTTTACTGGTGATTTCCTTTAAAAGTTAGATAGACTTTTCGCCTCCTTTGGGCAACATTTTATTTTTGTAGGTTCATCAATGAAGAAAACACCAAAAAACCACCTGTCATCCAGTGTGATGTTACCGCAGGAGTATCGGTACAAAAGGAAAACCATTCCATCGCCAATAAAAAGAAGGCCACCTCACACCTGTGAAGCAGCCCCATTTTACTCGAAACCGAATTTAATTTTTCGTCACTACTACCTCGTAAATTTGATTGGTTGACAAGGTGTTGGAGCCTGCGGCATCGGAAGACCAAATCCCACCATAAACATAGCCCACGGTTACGGCCGTGCCGTAGGGAAAAAAACTCAAGTCAAATATACCGTTGGCTCCGGCCAATACTTTGTTGTTGGCCAAGGTGATAAAATCCCCTTCGCTACCCGAGAAATTGGATAGTGAAGTAGGAAAGGTATATTGCACGGAACCGCCACCACTGTTGAGGTTACGAATCACACAGGTTACGTCTTTGATCCAACCTTGGGCATTGGTGGCCGAGTCGCCGATACCGCCCAGCAGCACGTTGTAGGTCAACTTGTTGGCCGTATCGGCCAGGGCAAAATTCCAGGTGGAATAGTTGTTTTTGGGTTGGCTAAAACTGGTGTTGATGGTAACCGTAGCATTGGCACTGCCGTTGGGTTCAATGTAGATGGGATGGTAGAAAATACCATCGTGAGGGCAGGTAAACACTCCGCTAAACGCCGTGAGCGAAGGCTGCAAACTGGCCGATAGGGTAGGAGCCACAATCAAATCACGCCGATGAAATTGGGAGTAGCAATAGTTGGTGGCCAAAGGATCGGTATAGGTCGTATAATTCGATAGGCTCAGGCTGTCGTTGTTTTCAGTGATTTCGAATTGCCTCACTTGGTTGGTGTAGCGTTGAATGGTAGTATCGCTAAAAAAGGCCGAATAAGCCCCGTTGAACCGGTGCCCAAAAACGAGGTAGAAGCGATTACCGATAGCAAAAAGTTCTCCACCGGTGACTTGTACCGCGGTGTCGCGTCCGTAAACCACTGCACTTTTCAGGTTAGCGTCATTTTGATTTACAATGGCTTCGGTAAAAGCCGAAACCGAAACTTTGGCGATCGTATTGTGGGTCCAGGAGGTATCTTGGGTAGCACTCAACTGGCCATAGCCGCCACACACGTAGAGGTCATCGCCTACTTGCCAGTGTTGCTGGTTCGAAGAACTAAAAGGATAAACCAGGTCGGTTGGCAAATTGCTCGCCGGAAAGGAGTGAAGGGTATTGGAGTCCGGGTCATACACCATGAGGTAGACGTTGGCACTGTCGTAAGGAAAATCTTCATTGGGCATGGCAAAGCCGTGAAACCCGTTGATTCTTCCTCCAAAAATGAGCCACCGGCCTAAGGTATCGGTGCCGAAAACAAACGATTGCACCGCCGGAAGGTTCGAATGCGTGGTGTCGGCATTGATCTGTAAGGTAAAAGGTGGAACCGTGTCGTTGATGGTAGTGGTAGAAGTGGAGTCGTTGCCAGCGGCAGATTGATGGTGGTCTTTTTTCGGTTGACAGGAAAAAAGCACCAACAATACAAGCCCGGCCAGGGATGATGAAAAGCGCATACTTGTAAGTTTGGTGGAGCAACCAAAGTAGCGCATCTGGTTTCCAAAAGCAAAGCATAGGGAAAAAAAAGGAGCAGGCCAACAGGCCTGCGGAAACACACTTTTACGAGCTCCTAACCGGCATCCCGAAAAAAATCATAGCTCCGTAGACCGCTCGTAGCTGAATCCACCGCCTCCGCGCGGTGTCCAGGAGGTGAACTTGAGGTCGATGTAAATATCGTCGGTGAGCAGGTGAAGCACCAAATCTTTGTTGAGTAAACTGGATGGATTGCTGCCGTGCAGGTCCTCCCAATTGTTAAAGCTCAGGGAACTGAATGCGGCAGTGGTGCCAAAGGACCATTCAGTATCATCAGGGCTGTAGAATTTGGCATACGTGGTTTCAGAAGCCAGGTTAAAAATACCTTGCTTGTTGGCCCTGGAGATCCACACCTTGTCCGTGATCCGGTCCTGATTTTCCGCCAAGGTCCAATCCGCATTGTTGGCTTTGGTAAAAGTGATGGTAGGCCCTTGCCACACCTTCACTGTATTGGGATTCAGGTTGGCGTCCGTGTCATCAATGTCCCGGGCATTGTCTACAAAGTTGGGCGGCTGGGTGCAGGAACTGTTGGAAGTGTTCGGATCACCAAACCCGTCGTTGTCGTTATCGGCATACCACACCGTTTCCGTGCACGGTTCCTCTTCGTCATCTTTTTGGCAGGCCACCAAAACAAGGGTGCAACAGAAAAGAACGAAAATATAAGGAGTAAAATACTTCATGGTCAGTAGTTGAAAAGATGGCCGCACCCATAAAGGAAAGCACAGGTTAACCACCATTACTTACAAAGAAAGCAAAGCCTCCGAAGATGGCTTTGCTTTCACTACTGGTTTTTGTGCTGTCTTTTAGCGTTTGTGTTCCGGGCTGTCAAACCCAGCTTTGCAGCCCGCTTCCCACTCATCGGGCAGGTTGCCGTAGGCCGGTACCCCGCCTTGATCTTTTAGCATCCGGGCGAGGTGCAGGCAGTTCCAAACCAAAAAAGTGGTGTTGCGGTTAGTGAAGTCGTTCGCAGGCCCACCCGAACCTTCGTCCATGTAAGAAGGCCCGGGGCCTGCCTCGCCCATCCAGCCGGCATCGGCTTGAGGGGGCACAGTATAGCCAATGTGCGAAAGCGAAAACAGAATGTTCATGGCGCAGTGTTTCACACCATCTTCATTGCCCGTAATAAGGGTGGCTCCCACTTTGCCGTAGTCGCGGTATTGCCCTTTTTGATTGAACTGATGGGTGTAGCCATACATCCGCTCCAAGGTGCGGTTACACACCGATGATTTTTCGCCCAACCATACCGAGGTACACAAAATGAGGATGTCGCAGGCGTCCACCTCTTTTTGCAACAGGGGCCAATCGTCTTTTTCCCACTCGGGTGTTTGCGACATGTCGAGTCCCAAACCGGCAGGGATATCGTAATCCACCGGACGAATGATTTTGGAAGAAGCGCCCACCGATTCAAAAATGGCCTGGGCCTTTTTAATCAGGCCTTCGGTATGGGATAGCACAGGGGTGCGGTTCAAGGTACAGTTGAGAAACAACACCTTGAGGTCGTCGTATTTGGCCGGCGGGTTTTGACAGTTTTTTTCGGTTTGGTGGTTCAATTGCGTACTCATGTGATTCGTGCGTTGGTTTTTTAGAATGTCAGTGCTGTAGTGGTGTCCATGCGGACAAAATGTCGAAAGGATTTTAGCCACCATTACCTCCTCTCGAAAAGAGTGGAGAATAGCAAAAAATTACAAATGCATGTCTATACATTTATCTGTATAAAACTAAGCAAACAACTCGATCTCAGGATGTAAAATGGGGTAAAATTATTTTAACTGTGAAGGGCATGCAAGCCCTGCCATTCATGTTCGATGTCGCGCATCAACAGGGCATTGTCGAACGTTACTGAACCTTCCGGAAAAATGCGGGTATTCTCAAAAAAACTGGAGTGTACCTGCTTCACCTTCAACAGCGAAACCTGCCACCGGTAGGTCTTCAATTCCAAGCCTTCGAATCCCGACTTATCGGGTGAATACCCTACCGAACCCTTTTCAAAAAAATCGGAAACACAAGCGAGGTTGTCAAACACGCTCTCCGTGTTCCATTGATCGGTTTCGGCGGCCTCAATGGACAGCGAAGTACCATCTTCGCTTTTGAAAGCCACTTTATAGTTTCCCTCGGCTTCTGCTACTTCGAATTTCGCCTGGTGGTGAATTCCTGGAAAGATACGACCACCCGCCAGCGCATTGAGTACATTGGAAGTGTCTCTCCTGGGCACAAAAACACCTTCTTTGGTAATGCCATTCTCTTGCCATTCTACCGCAATGCGGTGGGCGCCATTTTCTGAACCAATGCCGATTTGCCTGGGCAGGCCTTTGGGCCGAATGCCTTTGAGGCGAATGAGGCAAATGCCGGCAATGCCTTTTCCGTGTACCAGCTTTGGTCGGAAGGGAGCGGGCAAGTAGCGCTCCAACACTTCTTTTTCAACCTGGTAGTTGATGAGAATTCTACGGTCGATGGTGCCTTTGATCTTGGGGAGGAACATGGCTTTATAAATTAAGGTTAATGTAACTCCAAATTTATTGAAAAACGACTGTTTCAGCTCGATAAGAGCATTAGATGGCTGGCAGATTTTTACAACTGGGCCAAAGCCTTATTGTTTTTTTCTGACGAAGTATAGGAACGCAATAAGAATGACCGCCAAAAGACCGCCAAAAAGCAGGTAGTGCCAAAGTGAGAAAATAGGCTTGTGAAAAAGGTAGCGCTTTGTTTCATATTTGGATTGCAGCGTTTCCTCAAGTCGAAAAAAGTCCGGGTCGGAAAGCTGGGCGCGGTAATTCTTGGTTTTATATCCCCATTCATCCCTGATAGCTTTCAATTCGAATTGGGAAGCAATATCGACTTTGTCATCCGTGGAATCGCTGCTTGAAATGCTAAAAGACAGGGTGTAGAGGGTATGGCCATCAAACCTTCCGCGAATGATTTTGTATTGTCCCTCAATAGTTTCCAGATTGAGGTAGTAGGACCCTTGAGCAAACATTATCCGACACCCTAAGGTATCGTAACCAACCCCCATTGAATCCGCATGCTCTTTGTCCAACCAAAACCCTTGTTCCAGGTCGATGATGTAATCCAGCGTTTCACCTTTCGCTACGAGCGAGTCATCAATTGTAAACTGCTGTATGCCCTCCTGGTGTTTTAAGTAGAGGACTCGATCGTGTACCCAAGCCGAATCGATGGGCGTCAGAAACCCAAAAACACTTTGAAGCGAATCAACAAATTGCACATAGCTGCGGTAAATCTCGATTCGGGTGTCACCATCTTGTTCGAAGCGTAGAATTTCTCCTGCTAAATTGCTGTCTGTGTAGTTAATGGAGAGGTAAGCACCCTCAATGTCCTGCTCTACGCGATGGATCACTTTGCCGCCAGAGGGCATGGGTTGATGAAAAAATATCTCTGAACAGCTCACCAAAAAAGGAGCAACTCATTACACAAAAGAGCATTAACCTGGCGGTGCAATGGTATAAAGAAGAAATAGAGATGTTGATTTTCATGGGTTCCCGTTTTGTAAAAGTTGGTGGGCTTGCTTCGCAAATTGCCCCTTTTCAGGGAGAGATTGTTGGTTCCAAAACTGAGACAGCTTGGAATAGCGGTCCACCACATCCCACTCTAAATTCCAATACAATTTGGCCACGCAGTGGTTGCACAAATAATGCGGTCGGGCATCTGCCTCTTCCAAATGAGCGCTCCCATTCATAACGCATGATTTGTAGAGGCAGTGGCGCAGTGAAAAGATATGTCCTGTTTCATGAACTGCGGTTTTGATGGAGCGCATCAAACACAATTGGTAGTTCTTTTTGTTTTGGGTTGGATCGCCAAAGCGGTAAATGGACCAAACGCCAATTCGGTCTTTGATCGAAGCATTGCCAAAAACATAGTTCCAGCTCTTTTTGGGGTAGAGGTCCTCTGCAGTAAAGGCCACATAAGCCGCTGCATCGTCGGGGAGGTTGGGCTTTAGCACCCGTTTCAAGAGGTAAGAGGTGAGCAGTTGCCGGTGCCCTTCAACCTTTCTTTGTGCACGAGCAGGAATGGCCGATATCAGGGTCGTATCGGCTACGATGACGGGCAGAGCAAAAAAGTGCTCCAGGTAGTCAAAGGTTTGCTGTAAAATCGCTTGCTGGCGGGCATTGGGCCGGCCAATGAGTTGCACGTAGATTTTGTTCCGCTCATCAGTGGCCCTTTGTGGGTGAGCCTGTATATATGCTTCGAGCGACTGTGGTGTTTCGGGGTGAATGCTGCGCCATTCTTCGGGTTGGGGTTGGGCCAATGCCGGGTGAAGCGGGTCCAGCAGTCGGCGGTAGTGCTGGGCTTGCTCTAAGTTTGCATCAGCGTCCGGGTAGTGCGTCCAACCAAGAAGCAGAGCAGGGATTAGCAAGAATTTCAACGGGTAAATTGGGGCTTTCACAGCGGGGAAGATAGCGAAGTAAGCCACCCAAAGCAAGCTGCTCTATCGATCGGAATACACCACCAGCACATCACTCGTTTTGCGGCCGTAGAGGTGAAGAAAGGGCAAGGAAAGCTCGGGTACGCCTTGGCCTACTTTCTGTAGGCGCAATTCGTGGATAATGCGCTGAACCTTTGGATCCTTCTTTCGCCCACTCCGAAAAACCAATACCCGTTGTGTAGTAGCATCAACTTGAGTGGACAACTCAACGGCCTCGGTGCTGATGAATCGGGCGTTGCCTTCGCGGTAAAATTGCGCGGTTTTTCCCCAGGGAGCGTAAGGGTTGTAACCCGCTTCGTGAATAACTTCCAGCTTCTGGCAATCCTTCAAGCGGTGGATAGTTTGGGTTACCGCAGCCCGGGCTTCACCAGGGGGAGTAATGGCAGCTACCGAAAGTGCTAACAGGTTGATGTCGAGTAAGACCAGTAGGCATCCGTATCCAATTTTTCGAGGTAGGGTTGGCCAACGCTGCAATGCCAGTGCCTCCAAGGCGGCTACCACCAGAAAGGGAGCAAAATGCATCATTGGAAAGAGGAAACGCAACTCTTTGTGTCCAATGAGCGAATGGCCTACGAAAAAAGGAAGCACAACCCACACTACCGCATGCCGCCACTTTTTCCAAACCGTCACCAGAAAGGCAGCAATGAGCACTACACCAATGGGAAAAAAGGCATAGCGAAACACAAAGAAGAAATACCAATAGGGCGGTGAAGTACCAAAATCCAGGACGTTGTCTTTCAGGAGGTTGGTCTGCAGGTAGTGGAGTGGGGCCAGGGTCAAGGAGCCGTAGAACCAGGAGTCGAGGGCTACACCGGCCAGTAAAATGAGCAGAAACGAAAGTGCAGCAGTGGCCAGCCTTTTCCACGATTCTTTGCGCACCAGCACCAACCATAGGGCCAGTCCCAATACCGAAAAAGCCACCTGGTAGCGACATAGAAAGCTGAGGCCCAACAGGGCGCCCATCAAGGCGTAGGCCCGGTGATGGCGTTGGTTGCCCAACACCAGCGTGACACCTCCCACCAAAAAAATGCCCGCCCACGTTTCAGAAGAAAACCGGACACTCAAAAAAGGGATAAACCACAAGAAGTAAGAGAGTACCAACAGCCAACGCCAATAGTGCAAGGAAAAAGAAGCACGAAACGCATGGGCAAAATGAAAAATGGTCACCACCGAAAGCAAAGCGGTCAGCAAGCGGAGCACCATGGCTTTTGAATAGGGATCGTTTACGCCCAAAAGAGCACCAGCGGAGAACAACAAGTGGGCAATCACCGGTTGCAAGCTCGGGCGCATGCGCTGGTGAAACTCCCAGGAAAGGTCTTCCGGGGCATTGCTCCCATCAAGAATGCCCGCAAATTCAATGATCTGGTAATGTTCGTCCCCGTGGTAATAGCCACTGCTCATCACAGCAGTGAGGCCATACACCAGCAGGGCCAAGGCGAGTAAAACGGTGTGGAATCGCATCAATGAGGTTAACAGGCACAAAAGAGATACAGTAAAATTGCTTCCGGTTGTGCAGTGCAGTGGATCAGAAGGAAGGGAATCCACCGTTCATCCAGTCAGAGGAGTGTCCTACAGTTGGTAAATGCAATAGTTTTCGTTCTCCAATACCTTTCGGTGGCCCGAGAGTTCCATGGGTTGGCCAAAGGTGCGTTTGAGAATCACGATGTATTTCAGCCCCTTTGCTCGAAGTGTTTCCAGGTAAGCCGCATCGCCAATAGCGGCATTGGTGTTGATCCAGCCTTTGCGGTGCGCGAAATACAGGGGAGTAGGATACTTGCCACTGTTGATGAGGATGCGGTCTTGCCGCTCCGAAACCAGATCGAGATCGTTTTCCAGTTGCACCATGGCCAGGTTCTTGTCTTTGATGCGGAAGTCGCTCGCCTGGTTGGCCAGTCCCTCCACGGCGATGATCAGCAGTACCGCCCACACTACTTTCGCCTGCTTGATCTGACTCAGCCCATAGCCCGCCACCAGGGCCATCACTGGCACAAAGGGCACGATGTAGTAGTTGTGGTGGGCAAAAGTGAAGCCGGCTTTCAATACCACCAGGCTGAAGCTGAACAGAGAAAGGGCCAATACCACAATCACTTTCCATTCTTTCCGCCACAGCGCGGTGCCTAAACCTGCGAGAAAAACGACAAAGCCCACCAGGTGCAGGGCCGTACCGTAGAACCTGCGCAACACCTGCGGCCAGTGTTCCACCAGCTCCTGGGCACCTTGCCCTATCGACTTGCCCATAAAAAAGTGCCAAAATCCAAAGGTTTCCACCAGGTGGGGCACCCAGTAATAATACCAACCGAGAGCCGGCAACAGCGCCAGAAAAGAAACCAGGGCAAAGACCAGCTTTCGATGCAAGGGAATGGTAGTTTGAAAAACGAACCCACCCAACACGACCAACAAATAGCCAGAAGGCAGCTTCGACAATACACCGAGCAGCAACAAACCCGCATAGGCTACAAGTGGAGGCCATTTGCGTTGATGCACCGAAGCCTCCAAATAGTTGGTGCCATAGTAAATACCGGCCAGGATAAGCGACATTGAAAAAGTATCGGGCATCACTTTGCGCGAAAACTGAAACCAAACCGAAACGGTAAGTACGAGGGTAGCATAAAAAGCCAGATCGTGGGTGAAGTATTTGCGCACGAGGCGAAAGAAATACCACAGCCCCAGGCTGGAGATCAACAGGTTGATGGCACGTCCATACCAGTGCTGGTAGCCTAAAACTTCTGACAAAAGGTAGATGCTGTAATTCAGCAAGGGAAATTCCATGCCCGTAATGCCCGACAAGTCACCCGCCATATCCACCCGGGGGTAGAACGGGTTGTTGTTCACCTCCAAAAAATTGCGGGCCACCATGGTGACCGTGGTTTGCCGCCAGTTGTGGCCCACCTCCAACGGCGGGTGGGTGATGCCGATCAGCCGAAGCAGAAAAAAGAAAAGGATCCAAAGTCGAATGTCTTTCCACTTCATGACTGCGGGTATCCGTATGAGTTCAATCGTTTTGTTGGAGGTTTTGCGGACTGCAGACCGCGATTTTTAGGGTTCTAAGATAGGGATTGATCGTTTTCCGTAGCCTTGCTAAGGATTCATTCGCCCAAGCGAACCGTGATTTCGGGAGCCCTTTTGCCAACCGGGCCAAACCGAAGCGTGGCTTCAGCACCTTGCAAAAATTCGATGCTTTCCAGGGTTGGCTTAATGCGCTTAAAGAGGGTTTCAGCATTGGGGCCGTAAAAGTAAAGGGAGCCATGGCTGTCGTCCATGGCCAATTCATGCCCATCGTAATACCCGGTGGACCTGGCTTCTAAAAGGGCATCAAACGTATTGTATAAATCATAAACTGCTTTCAAAGAAGGGATGCCGTTGTTGAAATAAACCAAAACCGAATGGCCCTCCGCAGGGTGCGGGGTAGGAGTAGTGTCACTGGTGTGGAATACGGGTTTCACGAATGCAGTTCGTAATGTTTGCTTTGAAGGATGACGTTTCAGTGCTATCCAATGGAAATCACCTTTCGAAGATAAGCATTCCGCTTTTGGACGAATCTGCCATGAAAAAGGGATAGGGATTGGTGGTAAGGAACCAACGTTTTTTTAGCAATTGAAATACTCCTCCTGGGTAAGCACCGGTTTGCCGGTCCAGTCTTTTAAAGTTTGCAGGATGTTCGTTTCAAAGTCCTGGACCTTGGCTTCCCATTCGTCGTAGTCCCAACTGCCCGGAGCCTTACGCTTCAGGTTGACATAGCCGTAGAAAAAAGAAGCCTTTCCACCTCGGTACCGACAGGAAAGGTGAATGATGCCGCCACCCTTGGCCGGCTTTTCATACACAAGGTCGAAGCCGCTCAGGGTAGGACCGTCCACCAGATTGATTTTGATTTCTCCATGGCGTTTGATCACTACGCCGATGGCATTGTTGTTGGCCTCTCCAAAAAGAAACTGGTGGTGGTGGGTGCTCACTTCCAGCAGTTGGTCGATGCTGGCGGGCGACAGTTTGGATTGCGCTCGGAAAGTTTCCGCATCAAGTAAGCCATCTTCTTTGAGCAAGAAGAATTCTCCTAAGTTGGTTTGGAGTTCGATGATTTCCATGGCAGTTTTTGGGGCAGCAGTTGCTGGTTACACGGAAATTTCCGCGATTTGTTGCAGGGCGCAAAGTCTTCTTGGTGTAAGGCTTGGAATCATTTTAGTCCATTGTATGTGGCCTTTTTGGTGATTCCCGAAGCTAAAATAGAATGCTTAAAATGGTGCATGGGCCTTGCCATTGGTAGTACTAAAGGGTTCAGGCAGAAGCCCGTCTCAAGGCCAAATGAATCGACAAAGTGGTGCATTTAGGAGAGCAATGGACTCTTCCCGTCTTTTCTTAAAATCCGCAAGATTCATGGAGTCTTAAAAACTGAAAAACAATTTCATTTTTAGTAAATAGTCAAATTGATGGACCTGCGGAAGTGCTTGAAGCCCTGCTTCATTCGTGGTGGTGCCCATTTACATCCATTTTTTGTGGTGCAATGGCATTCGAAATTTTGTGGTGCGCAAGAAAGCATTAAAAAGTGGTGCACAGTTTAAAAAAGTGGTGCACCGGTGCACAAAAAAAGAAATAGAAAGTGGTGCACAGTTTGAAAAAGTTGGGCACCGGTGCATAGAAAATGAAAAAAAAGTGGTGCACCCTTTTAATAAATCGTGCACCGGTGCATAAAAAATATAAAAAGCGTGGTGCATAGTTTAAAAAAAGCCTGCACCGCTACCATCCAATTACTTTTCGGGTGGTGTACCGTTTTTATTGTTACTGCACCATTTTTATTCTACGAAACCACCTGAAAAGTGAGTACAGAAAGCCGGTGCAGCGGTAACCCACTTTCATGCACCTGCCAAAAAGAAGAGAAGAAATGGTGCACAGTCAAAATTTTAGGCGCCCTAATAGAAAAAAGTAAAAAAGCAGCGGTGCATTTTCCGCGAAAATGCAACACCGCGGATGGCAAGAAGGAGCTTGGGTGGTGCAGTTTTGAAATGATTGGGCACCAGTTGTTTTCAAATCCCCGGGCCCATCGACTCAGCCAGTCGGCGGACACGTCCGCTCAGGGACCGGGGGCA
>CALCCE010000215.1 GCA_937899835.1 uncultured Flavobacteriales bacterium
CCCCCCCCCCCCCCCCTTCCGTCCGCTTCTCAGCTCGGGGCCCCCCCCCCCCCCCCCCCCATGCTCAAAGTCGGCCAATTGGGTTTCCTGATAATGGCTGTTCTGTTGCTTCAGACTAAACAATATGTTGTAGGATATGGCCACGATTAGGAACCGATATTGGGATTAGCAGATGAAGTAACGGGCTGTACCGACGAAGTCGGAGCCTGGTCAAAGGTGATCATCCGAATTTTATACATCATAGAGGGCATGAATTTGGCTCCGGTCATTCCCCAGATGTAATTTATTTCGTGGAAATCGCTGTGGTAAATCTCAAATTGGAGCCTTTCGATACTAGAGGGCATTGAAGGATAGTTTTGATGTTCAAAAACTAAGTGGCCCTGAAAATAGCTCACTACCGCACTCAAGAATTTCAAAGCCTCCCGGTAGTTTTTATCATCAAAATAGGCGGCAAACATGACGTATAAGTTCATGTGCACCGCCGGATTGGATCGCATCGATTGGTCTCCTTTTACGTAGGTCCATGGCCCCGATTTGAGTACGGTTTCTTCTTGTGCCCGAAGCAAGGAAAAAATGAGGACGTTTTGTTCCGATACTGCAATCTCTCCTTGCTGGTTGGTGAGCGAAGACAAGTAAACCTTGTCTTGGCTCAACGCCAATTGGTTCCGGAGGTATTGGTTCAACTGATCGGTTATAAAAACGAGCGCATCTTCGATCATGCAAACAAGGGTTTGGGCAATGTTGGCGGTTGTTGAGTTTGGTTCCTAATTCGGGAGACTTTCTCTACCAAATTATACTATCGATTTGATTTTTTGAAGGATTTTTGGCATTGTTCCAGACGTTCTGTTTTAATCTAGTAGAAGTACGTTTTAATACTCGTATTTATACCTTATAGTGATTTCATTAAGCATTCTTACTGGCCTCTTCTTTTCCTAAGGTTACTTGCAAAAAGCCGATGGTGACCCTCGCAAAATAGAGCAACGCAAAGGCTGCGATGTACATCAGTGCAAATAATTCTACTCCAGTAGCCACTCCTTGGTCAAGCACCGCCACTATGGCTTCGGATAGTATCCTTGAAGTCATCCATAAAAGCGCAAAAGCCATTGGTATGGAAAGAAGCAAGAAGGTCAGCACTAGCAAAAACTCTTTGGCCAAGAGTTTTTGCAAGAACTTTAGTATGGTAGTTAATGTACTCAAGGTAGTGGGCGTGTATTTAGATAGGAACGCACCAATAAAATGGTGATAAAAGCTCCGGTCATGAAGCCCAATAGCCACCAAAGTGCATTGGGTTCCAACAATGAAAGCAAGCGAAGGACGGCTAACAACAGCAGCAACAGTAGGTAGAAGTAGAATAGCTTTTTAACCCAATTGGTAAGCACCTTGGCCAATTCGCCACCTAATAAGGCCATGAACCATAGTATAGCCGCAAAAATCAGGACAACACTCACCACAAATTTCACTATCTGCTGTAAAGAAACGTTGTTAGCAATCACTGGTAAAACAGCCTCTAATACTGCCTTCCAGCTGAACCCTGCGGTATCTGAAGTATCAGGAGGAAGTGGCTTGTTGATGGAGGTATCTTGAACACCGGTAAATTCTGTTTCAAGTAATTCCCAGAGTTGGTTTTTCCCATTGTCGTAGCCAAGGGCCCAAATGCCAATACCGCCAAAGTTCCTGGCTTTTACCCAGTCGTACTTAGCTCCTAAGGTACTGCTATCGTCAAACCATAACTGTGCAGTTCGCCCATCGCTGGTTTTGTAATTGTAGTATTTGGAATAGCTTGCCGAATCGATTGTACCGCCCTGTTCCTCTTGCTCTGTAATGTTTCGATACGTAGGATTGCCAATGAATCCGTCAGGACTAACTACGGTATCCGAAATTTGTGAACCCTCAGTATACCATTCTGCTCCATAGTAGGGCAATCCCATCACTATTTTAGATAAGTCGGGAAGTTTTTCCTGATATTGTTGCGCGCTCTGGTCAAGGCTACTCCACCATTCCTGTCCTTTGTAAAGAGGTGATATGGGTCCGGTTACGGTAGAAAATGACCCATAGAAGTCGTAGCCCATAATCAAGAACAGGTCTGTGTAGGACCAGAGAGATACGATGTCGTATTGGGGCTTGGGTAAGGCGGGCAACGTAACCGCAACTTCCCAGGTCTGATTGGAGTCTTTCAGCGCGAGGTAAAGCTTCTTTATGAATAATGTAAAGGCCTGCCCTTCTGCCTCTGGAACATTCTCCATATCTATCACTACTCCATCACCATTTCTGCCTTTCAGCAATGTCGATAGATTTTGAATAAGCCGGTCTTGCGCATTTGGACTGTTGAGAAATTCTTGATTGGTATTGGAATTAAAGCTGTTGACGGTGAGCAGGACTTTACAATCGGGATTAGCTTGATGGGCCGAGTCGATCATTTTTGTGGAATTCCAATCGTGAACTGAGGCATAGTTGCCGTCACTTTGTAATTCGTAGGAAAAATAGGCCAGGTGAGACAGCAGCGAAAAATCATAGACTTGCCAAGCATCCCCCATCCAATAAGGGTGAAAACCTAACACCTTGTATGTCAATTGAAGGGTATCGTTTCGATTGTATCTTCTTTGCAGGTTTAAGTTGTGATACCCGGTCCAATCCAAATCTTGCTGACGGGTCAACTTTTGGAAGCTTTGAACTTGCTGCGCACGGAAAGAAAGCCCAGTACCCGGATGAACAGATTGGCTTTGCTCTATGCTGGTGTCAGGACCATAGCCAGCCGCGCGGTAAATGAAATTTTCGAACCACTGGTTCACTTTCTGGCCGGCCTCATCCAATTCCTGACCGGCCTTAGAATTGGCCAGAGAATCGGTTTGATTTTGCGCAAAGCAGGTTGTTGAAAACCAAGCCAGCAATACGCAGCACATACTTAAAAGCCTACAGAGATTCATAGCAAGCCTTGTTTTCAGGTGTTAAACCTGATACCAATACAATTAAGAAGCAGACCCGAAAGATAATCGATGGTGGAAGGGCCTGAGGGACCCGTCCAAGGTATGTAAAAGATTGGAATTTACGGGAGATCAGGTGCAAAATAGGGGGCTGGACAAATGGGCAAAAAATTTGGACAACCGGAAAAAAATAGTAAATTTGGGTGTGGAAGAAGAAGAACAAAACGAACTGAGAGCGGAAGAGAGTCCAGTGCGTCTTTTGAGTAGTTCTGCAGTTCATCGAAAGCATCCATTGGCATCGCTTTCTGCCAGTAGTTTGGCCAATACACTTGCCGATAAGTTGCTCACCGTCCAACTTATTCAACAAGGCTTGCCAATACATCTTTTTGAAGCCATCCGAGCCATTACTCCCTTTTCGGAGGCCGAATGGGCTGTAGCACTTAATGTTTCTATGAAATCTTTAGGGCGCTATAAAAAAGATCGAAATTTCGTTTTTAAATCGATCCACACCGAAAAAATATTCGAGATGGCCGAAGTCACACTTTTTGGAAACAAGGTTTTTGATTCACCGGAGCAATTTCAGCTTTGGTTGCAAACACCCTCTTTCGCATTGCGCAACCATAAGCCTATCGATCTTTTGCACTTTTCTTACGGCAAAGAGTTGGTTATGGAAGAACTAATCCGTATCGATCAAGGAATTTTCACCTAATGCTTGTCTATCGGCTTGCCCGAAGTAAATACCCAATTGCATTAAGCGGTATTGGTGCTGCTATGAGCGGAAATCGATGGAATTCCAAAGGAACTGAAATCGTTTATTGTGCTGAAAGCAGAGCCCTTGCGGTAGCGGAGGTGGCTGTTCATCTTACACTCGCTACCTTGCCTAAAGACTATGTTATGCTCCAAATTGAAATACCTAAGGAGCTAAATCAACAGGTAATTGACGTGGATGACCTTCCAACAGCTTGGAACATATTTCCACATTCTCCCTTCACCCAACGCATTGGAGACCGGTTTATTCGTGAACGGCTTGCTCCTGTCCTAAAAGTTCCTTCTGCCGTAGTTCCTGGCGATTATAATTACTTGCTCCACCCCTTTCACCCTGACTTCAAGGCCATAGAGATTGTTGGGACCTCCGCTTTTCCCTTAGACGAAAGGCTCTTTTCATAATCATCTAAATCCAGTGCTGGTCATCTTGCCGCAACTGATGTTCTATTCCGCCGGTATGCAGTGTTTCTGCTGGTTCAAAAAGTAGAATACTAGCTTCCTCAATGGCTACGGGTTTGTGCTTGATCCCTTTTGGAACAACCGCCATCTCTCCTGCTCTTATAGTGATTGCATGGTCCTCAAACTGAATTTCGATTTCTCCCTCCAAAACATAGAACAATTCGTCTTCGAGCTCGTGATGGTGCCAAACAAATTCGCCTTTTACTTTGGCAATTTTTATTTGCTGGCCATTGAGTTGGCAGATTATTTTTGGCGACCAGTGGTCTTTGACCTTGGCTAACTTGTCTTTTACATTAATGACCTCCATTTCACTGCGTCATATATTCTCTCCACCACTTTTCCTGTGGTAATGGGGTTCCTAATTCAATACTTTGCCCAATAATTGGGGTAACTACAGGAACATTGGGCTGAGCATTTGCTGCCACCGAGAGTCGTTCTACAGGTTCAAACCATGGATGAAGTGCCAATTGAAAAGTACCCCAATGAATGGGCATCAATGCTTTGCCTTTTAAATCAAGATTGGCCTGAAAGGTTTGCTCTGGCAACATATGGATCTCTGTCCAAAGGGTATTGTATTGTCCACATTCTAATAATGTGAGGTCAAAAGGTCCGTATTTCTCGCCAATTTTTTTGAAACCTCCAAAATAGCCTGAATCGCCACTGAAGAAGATTTTTTTTCGCTTGCCGTGAATCACCCACGAACACCAAAGGGTTTGATCGCGGTCCATCAATCCTCTACCGCTAAAATGTTGGGATGGCGTACAGGCCAATTCTAAGCCGAGCAGTGTTACCTCTTCCCACCAATCCAACTCAATAATTTTGTCTTTGCTTACCCCCCAATGTTGCAGGTGGGCGCCCAACCCTAATGGCACTAAGAATTGCCCCACTTTATCTTTAATCGAAAGAATTGTTGGGTAATCCAAATGGTCGTAATGATCGTGCGAAAACAATACAAGGTCTACCGCAGGAAGTTGCTCGGCTGTAATGGGCAAGGATTCGGGAAATCGCTCGGCCATGAAACCAACCGGAGAGGCGTTGGCCCCAAACATTGGATCCAATAAAATGGTTTTTCCTTCCATTTCTAGCAGGAAACTGCTGTGCCCCAACCAGGTCACCCTGGTACTTGTATCGGCCAATGAACTTCTGCTATCCCAATCCAACCGATGGATAGGCAAGGAGCCGGTTGGCGATTTTTCACCTTCATCACTCAACATGGTAGGTATTAAGGAGAGCCCCTTTCCAAAGCTCATGGTGGTGGTTATGCCTCCTGGGTTTTGAAACTTCTCACCAGTATGTTGTGGCGATTCCAATAAGCTTACCATTTCTTCTTCTGAAGGTGCGGCCCCAAACTGTGGTTGTTGCAACAGTATAGTTGTACCAATAACTGCTACGAGTAGCAGTACAACAATGGTAACGATTAGACGCTTCAACCACTTCCACAATTTGTTCATATACCTGTAATCTTTACTTGAAAGTCTTTTCCGGGTCGAAGATATTGCATGCATGCATTGATTTGCAGTTGGGCCGGTTGTAAAATTTTGAAATTGGGTTTACCGGTCCGCGCTTAAAAGTTTAGGAATAGATGCAGCGCTTTTACTTTAGTGGGTGTCTTAGGTGTAGTTAGAGGGGGACTGATTCTGCGGTGATGTATTTGCATTTGATGGAGGCAAATGAGGGGCTGAAAGACACTAAAAATAGCCGGGTATATTTCAATCCTAATTCCTTTTGCCGGGCAAGGGCATGCTCCTGGAACATAGACTTTTATTCGTAATTTCGGTAATTGATATGGTACGATTCTATTTCGCATATTCTTTCATTGTTTGCTTGCTTATCCTTGGATTGAATGGTTTCTCGCAGAACCAAGTAAATCTTATTACCTATGGGGGGAGCGGCACAGATGAATGCAACAGCTTGTTTGTTACCGAAGATGCGGGTTTTGCCTTGGCAGGCGCCTCTGGAAGCTATTCTTCTAATGGGGTATCGGATGTTTATCTGCTCAAATTCGACTTACAGTATCAATTGGAGTGGTCGAGACTCATTGGTGGCCAAGGCATTGAAAAAGGCAATCGGGTAATTCAAACCAATGATAAAGGCTATGCAATTGCCGGGTTTACCAATTCTTACGGTGCTGGAGGTTACGACATGTATCTCATTAAGTTGGATTCTAATGGAACCCTCGAATGGGACCGTACCTATGGTGGATCCAACTGGGATTTTGCCACTTCGGTGGTACAAACCCCTGATAACGGCTTTTTAGTAGTGGGCAACACCCAAAGTTTTGGTTCGGGCAGTGAGGACATGTATGTGGTGAAAACGGACGCCCTGGGAATTGCAACATGGTCCAAAACCTACGGCGATTCCAAACAGGATTTAGCACGTGATGCTATGGTTATGGGCAATGGCAACTACCTCGTAGTGGGTGAATATACACCAGATACTGCGGATTCATCGGACATTTACGTGGCTGAGCTTGCTACCAATGGTGATGTTCTTTGGTCTCAAACCTATGGAGGGAGCTGGAACGACGGTGCCTATCGGGTTAAGCCTCTTTTTCGCGATAGAATTGGGCTTTTTGGTTACACTAATGTGGACACCAATAACAAAGAATCGTATATGATGGCGCTGGACACTTTAGGTAACGTACTGTGGGCCAGGCTTTATGAAGATCCCAATGGTCCTCCGAAAAGGGATGACATTGGGTATGATTTTTGGCAAATCGGCGATACGGGATCCTACCTGGATTCTATGATTTTGATTGGTATTACTACCGAAAGCACATACGGCAACGAATCAGACTTCTTTTGCTTCGCGGCAGATTATAACGGTGGCTGGTGGACTCCTACTTCGGCCACCTATGGTGGGAGTAACAAAGACGAATTGCGCGGGATCGCCAGAATGGCTGACGGACGGGTACTTTCAGTGGGTACCACAGAAAACTTTGGGAACGGTCAAACCGACATCCTGTTGGTCACTACCGATACGCTACAAGCCTATTCAACGGTAAACGAAAGCAATTTTTTGGACGTTACCTCTCCAGCTATCACTTCAGTAACCTCTTTCGATCAGGAGAATGCTGTTTCTGTGACTTATTTCCCCAATCCAGCCCAAGAGGCAATCACCTTTGAAATGAAGGATTCAGCACCAGCATGGTTCACCTTGTACGATTTGCAGGGAAATCAAGTTCAGCGGTTTCGCCCAAGTACCAAAACCTGGCAGGTTTTACGAGGGTCCTTAGCCAGTGGGGTGTATCTTTTTCGAATAGAAGATACTTCAGGAGCGCATCAAATGGGCCGTCTGCATTTCCACTGATCAAAAAATTGATTTCCTAATCAAAGGCTTAGAACCGTAAATTCGGTCCGACGGTTGATGGCCCTACCCTCTTCGGTATAATTGGTGGTTTTCGGCTTGGATTGTCCATAGCCTACTGCAGTTAGCCTTTCAGCAGCAATACCACGCTCTGCGAGGTAAGCCACCACCGCTTTTGCCCGGTTTTCGGAGAGGATTTGATTATTCGTCTCTGAGCCTTGATTATCGGTGTGTCCGCCTACCTCCAATCGGATGGAGGGGTTGCCTTTTAAGATGCGTACCAGTCGGTTCAGTTCTATTTTTGATTCGTTTTTCAGATCGAACTTCGCAGTTTCAAAAAATACGTTCCGCAATTCGAAGACGGCTCCTTCTTTGAGTGGCGAAAGTGGCACATTGGTAACAACCCCTTCCAAAGCATCGTTTTCGCTAAAAGAGATGTTCTCTGAGTAAAAAATATAGCCATCGCGGGAAGCGTTGAGCGCATACTCCCGGTTGATGGGCAAGGAGACCAAAAACTCTCCATTTCCCTCATTGGAAAAAGATTGCACTACGGTTGTGCCTGTTTTCAGGTCAATCAGTTCAAACTTAGCCTTTAGCGGATCGCGTGTATTCTTATCGAATACCTTGCCTTTCATATAGGTTACCTGATTGGCCCAGGATTTTTCTGGCAAATCGAAAGAATAAAGATCCAAATCACCGAAACCACCATCTCTATCGGACGCAAAATAGCCTATCCGCCCGTTGGCAGAAACCAAAAGACTGTTTTCGTCATTGCCGGTATTGATGGGATAGCCCAGGTTTTCTGGTGTGGTCCACTCCCCTTTTTCGTTCATACGGCTGACATAAATGTCTAAACCTCCCATACCGGGGTGTCCATCGGAGGAAAAATACAAGGTGCGTCCGTCTGGATGAATAAACACTGACTCTTCCCTTCCCGGGGTGTTGATGATGTTGCTGATGCGTTGGGCAATGCTCCACTGTCCATTAGAATCGAGGGTAGAGAAATAAATGTCTTGGTGCTTTTTCCCGTCTTTTCCGTTGATGCCTCTTACAAAATAGAGGGTCTTACCATCGGCCGAAAAAGAGGGCTGTGACTCCCAATGTTTGCTGTTGATCTTACCCCCTAAATTTTTAGGAGCGCTCCACTTTTCGCCCCGTCGTATGGTCTCGAACAAATCGCAACTGCCAAAACCTTTTCGGGAACGGCCGTAGGAACCGCGAAAGGCGCAAGCCGTAAATATAATACGCTGACCATCTGCCGCTAATGTTGGTGCTCCTTCGTTTAGCAAGCTGTTGATAGGCCCTCCCAAATTGCGACTTTGCTGCCAGGTGTTATCAATGCGTTTGGCAATGTAAAAGTCTTCTTGAAAACCAGAGTGAAACTCAGATTGCAGTCGGGAATCTTTAATCAACCGCGTGAAGAGAATCAAGTTTTCATCAGTGGTTAAACCTGGAAAGTATTCAGGGTCTTTGGAGTTGATTGCCGGTCCCATGTTTTTCGGATCGAAAGGCACCGGGCTTTGAATGGCTATTTCTCCAAATTTGGCATTGCTCAATTCCTGAGCTGCCCTGGCTTGAAGGTCTTTGTTGGGTACCGGAAACTTTTTAAATTCCTCAAGGTACCGTCTGGCTTCGGCATACTGGTTTTCTTTCATCAGAAGCCGCCCCAATTCCACATAGATTTGAGGATAGGAGGCCGGATCAATTTCCAGTGCTTTTTTGAAGTAGCGTATGGCGTCTGTTCGTTTCTTTTGTGCCGCACTTACTTCAGCCATGAAAATGTTGGCTTCGTAGAAATTTGCGTCTTTTTCCAGCGCAAGTGCCAGATAAGTTTCTGCTTCTTCGTATTCCCCGGTACGATAGTGATAGTTTGCCGTTTTGAAATACTGAATGGCTTTTTTGCTTTTGGTAGAATATTCCTGCCCGGTTACTCCCAGTGCGGCAAAAAGCAACAAGAAAAGGATCAGATGTCGAAGCATAATCAAATTTGACGTGCGGGAAGTGCTATCGCACATTTAGGTATTTGTGGGTTTGAAGTGAAATGCGCCATCTGGGATGGGTCAATACGAAATCAAAGATGGAAGGCATCAATTGATCCCTACGGCTCCATTCGGGTTGTAAAAACAGTTGACATTCTTCGGATACCCTTGCAGCATGTTGCTCGGCCCATCGAAAGTCAGACCGGTGGTTAATGACCACTTTCAATTCGTCAACTTTGGCATAAATGGATTCGTGAGGTACTTTAAACTTTTTAGGCGAAAAGCATACCCAATCCCAAAAGCCGGTTAATTCGTTCGTGCCGGCAGTTTCTATCCAAGTGCTAAGGCCATGACGCTTCAGTTCCCTGGTCAATGGATCTAAGTTGTGCAACGTGGGCTCCCCTCCGGTAATAACGACATTTGTGGCGCCTGATTGAAGTACCCTTTCGGTCATGGTGTTCACATGCACTACCGGGTGTGCATCTGCTTCCCAGCTCTCTTTCACATCGCACCATTTGCAGCCTACATCACAACCGGCCAAGCGCAAGAAGTAGGCGGGCACTCCATTGTTGTAGCCTTCCCCTTGTACCGAATAGAATTCTTCCATCAAGGGTAATTCCTTGCCGGACAGATTAGAAGCGTCTTGCTTCTGAGTAGTGAGAACGGTTTGAACACGCATGACTAACGAAGCCACAAAATTAGCGATTTCCGAATTGCCTAATACGTAAAGGTATTTACGGGTTGATGATCTAAACTGTGGAAGGGAATAAATACCATTTGACCAGTCCCCTGGGCCTTTAAAGTATGTGACCTTGAACGTCCCTCCGGGGTTGCCACCAATATTTGAAGTTCATTTTCCCCTGCCACTAGTGGAATTCGAGCGTATCCTATAGAATGCGGCAGGGTTTGCCAGTTTCTGGTATCTGCTTTTTCGGTAATGGCATTGGCCACACTTGCAATTACGCCGGCAGTTTCGCTTTGGTCGCGCAGGGCTTCCTCGGTGGCTCTTTTTACCGCAAGTCGCGCCAAAGAGTTGCCCATTTCGCGAAAGAAACGATCTTCCAGGGTTTTAAAGGCTATACTATTAATGTTTTCTGCTTCTTCTACCACATAAGATTCACCGCCTGTTCTTATGATGGCTTTGTTATAGGTAGAAACTCGCTCTTGGTACTTGGGAAAAGCGACCCGCAAAAAGGTGAGGTCGTCCAATTCACCGTTGTTTTCCCCATCTGCTCCGGCTCCGAGGTAGGGAAAGCTGAGCCCATATTCTTCATTGACAAAAGATACTGATCCTCCTGCTCCACGTACAACTTGAAAGTTGATGCTCCATTCGGATTTTACCGGTCCCAAACCATTGAGCCAAAAAACAATGGCTTCACCGTGTGGGCTGGGCACCTCGGCGTAGGTTTTACCAAATTTGCGTACATAAAATTCGACTTCCGAATCAAACCCATTGGCTCGGGCAGTTCTTACCAGATCGGCCTTCAATTGCTCGGGCAGCTCCACACCAAGGTATACTCCATTTTCAGCCTTTTCAAAAAGATTGTAGGCATTTCGATACGCAATAAAGGCATTGTTGACATCCCCTTGCGCTTCATAGATCAAACCCATGAGCAGGTGGCCAAAAGCATCGTCGGAGTAACGATTTTTGTGGCTGGGGTACTTTTCATTCAGTTGTTGCAACTTGAGATTGATTCTTCTGGCTTCTACCCGAGCCGACTCTAAGTCATACAACTGGGTGTAGTTTAAGGCTTTGTAGAAATGCACCAATACCGACTCGAAATCCTCTGCACGGTAAGGTTTGGCTTCTGGGTTGGTAATGAAAGACAAGGCCTCAGCTCCAAGGTTTCTGCGGTAATCTTCAATCCGCAAATCAGCGGTTTGAAAGTGGGTATTGCTGCTGGCCCAATTTCCTTGTAGGTGGTCTAAAAAGCCGTTGTTAAGGTGCAGCAAGATGAGGTTTTTCTCACGCTTTAGTGCCCTTGATTTATTCAGCACTTTTCCGGCCTTTTCAAAATCTCCTTCTGCTACTTTTTGCTGAAACTCGATGTTGCGCTCATAAAAGGTAGCACAACCGCAAAGTGCCAGCGAAACCCAAATGAGCATCCACCGCATCAGAAGGGTTCTTAGCGAATTCATGAAAAACGGAGTATAAGGTCGGACAGGGCTTTAACCGCGGATCAGTTTTTTGATTTTTTTATCACCGATCCACACTACCTCATTGGTTTCCAGATGCGTTAGTTCCAGATCAACTTGATAATAGACTACTTTCTGCTTGCCTTCCTGATCGATAATTGAGGTAATGGTACCTTGCATCATGAAGTCAGCACCAATTTCAAGCCCCCATTTTTTCATGGTATTTTGGCTGGAGTAGTTTTGTTGATCGGCACGCTCACCCCTAATTTCTTCGCGTTTTTCTCCTCCTTGTACCAACCGTACTTTTTGAGAACTGATGAAGGCTTTTTCAACATCTTTCACAAATGTTTCGGTTTCGATGTGCTCGTGGCTCTTGTTTTTTACCATACCTGCGATCACCACGGGTTTCTTTCCATCATTATCCTGGCGAAAGTTGCTTAGCCATGGACCCGTGAGTACTTGTTCAATCAAGGCATTGGCTACGAGTCTCGAATCGGTATCATTCCAACGGCCAGAAAGATCGATGGTAGAATTAGGGTCTACACGGGTCACTTGTTTTCCCGATCTGCAGGAACCTAAAGTAAGAACGATGGCCAGGGCCAGAACTGAAAAAACGTGGGTTGATTTCATGGTAAATTGGTTCAGAGATTTATGCGATGCGCTTCCTCAAATCAAATTGAATGCCAAAGTTAGCATATCCAAGGTTTTTCAATCATTGACGATATTTTACAATGGAAGTTGCACCTTACTTGTGCTCCTTTTTTTCCCGCTTCTAAATGCTGAGGATTGTTGGACACATGTTTTTTTCCGAAAACAGCATTTATTGAAAGATCAACTTTAGAACAAAACTGATGTTAACCATGGTTTTTCATCCAAGAATAGCGAACTTTTTTCCTCAAAATCCCGTTTAACTTGTTCAAACATCGGTTATTTTTGGAACGTTAATCCTTTACAAATACCATGGATTCCCCAGCTGCATTTCGCACACTCACCACCAAAGAGAAAGCTCTTAGAATCAATTTAGATACTTCCATTTATGGTACTTTCTCCGAAATTGGGGCGGGCCAAGAAGTAGCAGCGAACTTTTTCAAGGCGGGTGGTTCTTCGGGAACTATTGCACAAACCCTTTCGGCCTACGACATGCAAATTAGCGATTCGCTCTATGGCGAATGCGACCGATACGTTTGTGAACCCCGACTAACGACCATGCTGAAGCATGAATTTGATCATGTAACCGAAAAGTTGAAGGACCGGGAAGATTCGTTGTTTTTTGCTTTTTGCGATACGGTTGAAGCCATCAACTACCACAAGACCAATCAGGGTCACGGTTGGTTGGGCATTCGTTTTATGCTTCGCCCCGATGGCAGTCCTAATGAGTGTGTACTGCACATAGAAATGAAGGACAACGATCCGGTGTTGCAACAACACGCAATCGGAGTGCTTGGGGTTAATCTGGTGTATGCCTGCTTTTTTCACAACGACAACACCGATAAGTTTTTGGAATCGTTGATGGACGATTTGAGCCGGGACCGCATTACAATTGACATGTTTCGCCTCACTGGCCCCGATTTCGAAGATGTGGATAACCGGCTGATGAGCTTGCGGTTGGTGAAAAAGGGAATGACAGAAGCGGCCCTCTTTGGTCCTGATGGAAATGTTCTACAAGCTTCTGAGGCATTGTACAAAAAGAACATTCTTCTTTTGAGGGGAAGGTTTCGACCTGTGACTCATGTGAACCTTGATATGTTGGGAAAAGGCCTAGATATGTTTATCGAGGAAGAAGATGTAGACATTGCCAACGTATGCCTTTTGTTTGAACTGACACTCAAAGACCTTAGTGCGGAGGGAGAAATTGATGAAAAGGATTTTCTCGATCGGGTAGACATCCTCTGTTCTTTGGGCCACCGGGTGATGATCTCTAACTATCAGAAATACTACAAATTAGTTTGGTATATGTCTCGTTTTACCCGGAAACGGAAGATGGGACTTATTTTAGGGATTGACAACCTGGCAAAAATTTTCCAAGACAATGACCAATATCATTTGTTAGAGGGTGGTTTCTTAGAGTCGTTTGGCATCTTGTTCGGCCGCAACATCAAGCTCATGGTATATCCTTCTCAAAATCCTCAAACCCGGGAGTTGACGACTATCGACAATTTTCCAATTGAAGATAAAATGGCTGGCCTTTTCAATTACCTGACCGAAAATGGCAAGTTGAGCGATATCCATGACGTCAACACCAATCTATTGCACATCTTCTCTGACAATGTGCTGTACATGATACGTCATGGTGAACCGGGATGGGAAGAAATGGTGCCCCCCATCGTGGCCGATATTATTAAGCGAAAGCGGTTGTTTGAATACAAACCAGTTCCTGAAATAGTTTCCTAATTGGATTTAACCCCGGTGGGATACTGACTCGGTGAGTAGTTGTGCAATGTCCACCTGCTTAAAGTCGTGGATTTTATCCAAATCAAGTACGATATCTCCTTGCTCATTCGGCATGTAAGGACGCTCGAACTTCGCTCCCCAAATGATTTCGGGATACAGGTAGGAAAAACGGGTATGTACCACCTGGCTAAAATAATCGTCGAAGCCTTTTATCTGCACCAGAATTTCTAGCTCTTTGAGCTCACAATCCCTCGGAGTGAGGCCAAACAATGGACTTTCTTCATTGATTGGATGCACTAAGGTCCAATTCAGTGGCAGAAACTGCACCCGGTGGATTTCCAGTGGAAGGGTAAAATACCTTTTGCGGTAATCTTCCTCTTCATGGTCGGTTAGTGCCAACAGGACGGTGGCCTCTAATTCCATGAGCACATTAGAATGCTGGTTGGCGATTCTAAATTGCAAACTTATGCCGTCTTTATAGGGGGCGATGATGGCCTTGTTGCTGAAAAGTAAACGCGACCTTGGCTTGGAAAACCTTCCATATAGCAAACCCGAAGACAAGGCAAACCCTAACAGCCCGGTCAGGGCTTCTAAAGAGGCGATCAAACTAGTTGACCAGCCTGTAGGAGAAAGCGCTCCATAGCCAACGGTGGTAAATGTTTGAACGCTAAAAAAGAAGGCTTGCATAAAATTTTTGCCAAAACTTCCTGGCTGAACACCGCTGATCTCCTCTACTCCAACGGCGACATAGGCAAGTGCAAATAGGCTATTGAGCAAGAGATAGGTGCTCAAAACAATGAGTAGAAAACGCCACCAGGAAAGCCCTACCAGAAAGTGATAGGCATTGGCAAAGCTCCACCCCGACCCTTTTCGAACGACATTGAAACTGCCGTCTTTGTTGATGAGCCGCCGGGTAGGACGTTTATAGGATTGCCCAAAACCTGGGTCTTTTAACTGCTTGGCCATAATTGATGTCCGTCCGGGTTGCGGGTTGTAACTTCAAAGTTAAGGTAACCCTACGAATGCACCCAAGCTGGAAAACCGCATCCTAAGCTCCATTGGTTGAACCTTTTCAAAAGTGGCGTGTACCGGATTCCAAAACCAAAAAAGGTTCTATTTTTACAGCCGTTTTGGCTTTATCCAAATCTCTTTATACCTACAACTAATGAATTATCAACGCTTGAACGTCATCTTAGGCTGGTTGTTGGGCATCGTTGCCACTGGTGTTTACGTAGCGACCCTTGAACCCACAGCGAGCTTTTGGGATTGCGGGGAATACATTGCTACCTCCAACAAATTGGAAGTGGGTCACCCCCCAGGTGCACCTACCTTCATGATGATCGGGCGACTTTTTACGATTGCTGCCGACCCTGAAAACGTAGCGTGGTGGATCAACTTCATCTCCGCTTTGAGTAGCGGGCTTACCATTACGTTCTTGTTTTGGACGATTACTGCCTTGGGCAAACGCCTGGCAACGATTGGGGATAATGCCATTAATGAAGCCAAGGAATACGGCATATTGGGTGCCGGAATAGTTGGTGCACTTGCGTTTACCTTTTCGGACACCTTTTGGTTTTCAGCAGTGGAGGGCGAGGTGTACGCCATGTCTTCCCTTTTCACCGCTATTGTGTTTTGGGCCATGCTCAAGTGGGAGCAAGAAGCCCATGATCCTTATTCCAACAAATGGTTGGTGCTCATCACCTATCTCATCGGACTTTCTATCGGTATCCACCTCCTGAATTTGCTGACCATTCCAGCACTGGCTTTCATCTATTACTTCAAACGGTACAAAAAGCATACGCTACCGGGAATCGTGATCACCGGAGCTATCGGGGTGGTGCTCTTGGGTGCCATTCAAAACCTGATCATTCCGTTGGTGGTAAAAATGGCCACCTGGTTCGAGTTGTTTTTCACCAATGGGTTAAGTCTACCGTTCAACACGGGATCTATTATTTATGCATTGATCATCATAGGTGGCATCACCTTCGGATTGATTTATACCCACAAACGCAATCTGGTTACCTTAAATACCATCATTCTATCGTTTTCAGTGTTGCTGATCGGTTATTCCTCCTTTGGAATGATCCTGATACGTTCTTCGGCCAATACGCCGATCGACGAAAATAACCCGGAAAATACCATTGGACTTTTGTCTTACCTCAATCGGGAGCAGTATGGCGATTTTCCGCTCCTGTATGGACAGTTTTTCAACACGCCTCAAGATGTTAGCACTCCTCGTGAGGATGGCGACCCGGTTTATTATCGAGACTATGAGTCGGGTACCTATCGAATTTCCGATGATAGGAAAGGAGCCATCCCTGTATATGCTGACGAATTCAGCGGTCTTTTTCCAAGGATGTATAGTCCCAAAGCCAACCACGTTCGTGCGTATAAAAAATGGTCGGACTACGTAGGGAAGGCACCAAAGAATTACAATGGCCAACCCATTCGAAAGGTAAAATCGGGGGAGAACCTGAAGTACTTTTTCGACTATCAGATTGGCTGGATGTATTTCCGGTATTTCATGTGGAATTTTGCGGGCAGGCAAAACGATGTGCAAGGTCACGGTAACATAACCGATGGCAACTGGCTCAGTGGAATTGGTTTTCTCGACGAATCGCGCCTGGGCAATCAAAGCAATTTGCCCATAGACATGGCTACTAACAAGGCTCGCAATACCTTTTATTTGTTGCCTTTTCTACTAGGGTTATTCGGTTTGTTCTATCAGCTATGGAAGGACCCGAAATACACCTTGGTGGTTTTCCTGCTATTTTTCTTTACCGGCTTAGCCATTGTGGTATACCTGAACCAATATCCCTACCAACCGCGGGAACGAGACTACGCTTATGTTGGTTCGTTCTATGCTTTTGCCATTTGGATAGGATTAGGAGCCCTGGGATTAATAGAGTCTTTGTCCAATGCTCTAAACCCTCGCATAAGTGCGGCACTCGGAACGGTGGTATGTACCCTGGCAGTGCCCGCCATTATGGCCTCGGAAGGTTGGGACGATCACGATCGTTCTGGCAGGTACACAGCTCGTGACATTGCTAAGGATTATTTGGATTCTTGCGATAAAAATGCCATTCTTTTTACGAATGGAGATAACGATACTTTCCCGCTTTGGTATGTTCAGGAGGTAGAAGGTTACCGAACAGATGTTCGAATCGTCAACCTTACCCTCTTGAGTACCGATTGGTTCATCAACCAAATGCGCAGAGCTGCTTACGACGGCAAACCGATACCAATGACGATTGACGATTGGCAATACCGGCAAGGTACACGGGACTATGTGCACATCATTGCACCTAAAGAGGCAGCCAAAAACAAGGCTGGAGACCTCGGTCAATTGGTAACCTATATTACCAGTGATGATAAAATGACCACTAAATATTTTCAAGATAAAGTTGCGCGAAACGTGCTGCCTACTCGCAAGTTCCGCTTGCCAGTGAACAAGAAGGAAGTGCTCGAGAATGGTACCGTAAAACCAGAACGTGCCGGTGAAATTGTACCTTATCTCGAATGGTCCATTACTGGAAACATTCTTATGAAAAGTGAGATTGTGGTGATGGATATTCTTTCGGCCAACAACTGGAAGCGCCCGATCTACTTTGCCAATACCATGACCCGAGACAGCTACTTCGGTTTGGAACAGTACATGCAGCACGAAGGATTTGCCTATCGACTGGTTCCGGTCAAGGCGCGCAATCGAACCACCAGTTTTGGTGCCTATGGTGACGTAGAAACCGATATCATGTATGAGCGGTTAGTAAATAAGTTTACCTGGGGCGGCTTAGATGTAAAAGAAGACCTTACAATAACTGTTGGTGAAGGTCAAAACACTATGGCAGTTGCCACACAATACCTGGTTGCACCAGACCAAATCCGTAGTCAGAATAACCTGGCAGCTGATGCTGAGTTACAATCGGGGCAAACGCTTCAAATTAAAGCTCCGGTTGATATCTATATGGATGAGAACAACCTTAGGTTCGTTACTAATCTGAGGTTAAGTTTCACACGCCTGGCAGAAGCCTTGATTCAAAAAGGTGAGAAAGATCGAGCTAAAATAGTATTAGACAAATGCTGGGACATCTCCATCAATGAAAACATGCCATTTGACATTCCAGTGTTGCGTATGGCAGACCTTTACTATCAACTGGAGGAGTGGGATCGAGCTAACTTGCTGGTTTATCGATTGGCCGATCAGTACCAAAGTACCATGGAATTTGTCTTCTCTCTGGAAGGTGAAAATCAATTAAAGGTGGGCAAATCTCAAATTGACCAAGCCATGGGAGTCTTGCGTCAGTTATCCATTTTAGCGAAAAATCCATCCAACACGGATCAGGAAATTGGCCAACGAATTGATAACTATGTGAACACGGTATTGCCGGATTATGGGCAGATGCAACAAAATAACCGTCGGGCTCCTGCAACCCCTCAGCGAAAACTTCCGGTTCCCAAAGGATAGGAACCTTCAAGCATTATAATCCTTCAAAGGGGCGCCCTAAAGCGCCCCTTTTTTGTTGCGCTTGTTTTGCTTTTAGGAACCAAGGAAATGAGTATTTTCAACGATCAATCTGTCGCAATGACCGCTGAAGAAAAAGGAATCATCCAGAAAAAAATCGGAGAAATGCTGTCGCAATGGGAAGAGAAGGTGAGGGTATTGAAGGAGCTGACGCAACCGATTGCTCCCGAAAATGCTATTGGTAGGGTGAGCCGAATGGATGCCATCAACAACAAAAGTGTGAACGAAGCTGCACTTCGACAAGCGGAATTGAAGGTTAAAAAACTCAACTACAGTCTTACCCGAATTGCAGATGCCGAATTTGGTATGTGCAGCCGATGTAAACAAGAAATTCCAATGGGGCGCTTGCTGTTAATGCCCGAATCTACCCGGTGCGTGCATTGTGCCGACCGCTAATCTGATAAGAATGAAATACTACTTGCTTTGGCTGATGGTTGTTGGTCTTTATGGGCCTGTTTCGGCTCAGGAACGCCAGGAACTCCCTCTTTGGGTGAAAGAAAACAGCACTCGCTTAGCCGCTTTGAACAATTGTAGCGATGAGTTACGGGAAGCTATTTTACAATTGAGCACCCAACCGCTGCTGATTGATGGATTGATGGAAGAAAAGCAGCAAGCTCTGACCAAGTTTAAAAGCTGGACACGTGCCTTTTCGGCCTTCCGTCAGTCGGAGCTTTACCTGCTTTCTCGTTATCCTGATTTGGTGCGACAACTGTACCTCAGCCCAAGCGCGACACCTCAGGATTTAGAGCCAATCCTCTCTAAATATCCGCAAGATTTACATGGAGTTGGCTTTTTGATGGCCAGCAAAAAACCGAAGCTCAACCAATTAATGCTCTTTATTGACGAGAACGATAAAAGATTGCAAAAACTATTACGATCCGAATCGCCTGAAATACAAAACAGTGTACGGTTGCTGGTTCAGCATCCGGAATATTTAGATGCGGTACTGCAATTGCCTGAGTTCTTGAAAAGTTTGGGATCTTGGCAAACAAACTTTCCAAAAGATTTGTCTGATCAACTTTCCAAAATTGGCAAGGATAAAGAGAGGGCTGCCGAGTTGCAGCACTGGATGCAGGTTTTAACCAAAAACCCCGGGGCATGGTCAGAATTACAGGTAGCTGCTAAAGCTTACACCTATGATCCTAAAGAACCCGATTACCGGGCTAGTCCACGGAGTTTGATTAGTAGTTTTGGGGAGAGTAAGCCACGTTTTTATTTCGAGCATTTCTACCTACATCCCAGTCCTTGGTGGTTTGGCAAGCCTTCGGCTACACCAGATGTCAATTTCTGGTATCCAATGCCCCATTGGATTTTTAGAGGATATTATACTGATCCAAAGAGTGAAAAGGTGCTGCTTTTTCACCTCCCCGATGCACAATTTATGGTGAAGCATTTTTCATCTCCTGCCAACTGGGAGCAATACCCGCACCTCACCGATGCGCTTCTCCAACAATGGGAAGCTTTTCCTAACCATACGGTGTCTTCCTATGTTCAAATAGGACAATGGGTGGAAACCAACCGGACTCAACTCTCACAGAATTGGATGGTAGCCGATGCTTCAAGGCCAGAGCGGATTAAGTCTTATGCGCGCTTGCAAAGTGCTTTTACCGCTCAGCAAGACAATCAAGAAGCAGTAGCTACTTTGCAAGCATTTTTGGATCAGAACAAATCAGCTTATCCCCTGCTCTCGGCCGCCAACGGTAGCCCTATGGAGCAAAATATAAGTCCAGGAGGAACCTCAGAAACGCTTCCTAAGTTCGCAACCCAGCCTAAAGATCCTGAATCGGCTTACTGGATAGCCTTATCCAGGCTACAGAATACCTGGAAATGATTGGCATACGCTACTCCTAAGATTGCAATATTTGAAGGGGAAATGCCCAGGATGCAGCAAGCAATCTTAGTATTTTGCGTGCATGCCTGACTTCTTCCGTATTGGAGCTTTTCTATCCTTTTTTATTGTGTTTCACCAAGGATTACTGGCTCAAGTGTATCCCTGTGGCACCGATTCTATGGTTCAGGTGGTGTTAGAAGCACATCCTGAACTGGTGGAAAATCGAAAACGCTTAGAAGAACACACCCGGGATTTTCACATTGGTCGTCCGGATACTGGTGCCGCTAATTACATCATTCCTGTGGTGTTTCACATCATTCACAACTATGGGAACGAAAATTTATCCAGGCAAACGGTGGAAGATGCCTTAGATATTCTCAATGAAGACATGCGTGGCTACAACAGCGATACGGCTTCGGTGATACCGGCCTTTAAAAGCATTGTAGCTGACTCTGAAATCGAATTTCGATTGGCTCGAATCGCCCCCGATGGACAGTGTACCAGTGGAATAACCCGCACTGTTTCCGGCCTTACCGAAGGGGCTGGGGAGAATGTGAAAGATTTAATTAGTTGGAATACCGACCGCTACCTCAATGTTTGGGTGGTTCGCTCTATTGGGATTGGCGCAGCAGGCTATGCTTTTTACCCGGGAACTGCACCTTCTCCGGCCAATGAAGGCATTGTGATGCGGGCGGCCAGCATGGGTTACCGGGGCTCAAATCCCCTTCGTACACTTACCCATGAAGTGGGACATTACCTCAACCTGGCGCATGTTTGGGGCAATTCAAACAATGTAAATCAAAGTACTTCCTGCGGAACAGACGATAACGTTTCGGATACTCCTCTGACCATTGGCACGCCTCAGAATTGCGACCTCTCTCGCGCTACCTGCAATTCGTTAGACAATGTTCAGAACTACATGGATTATTCTTCTTGCCGTCGGATGTTCACCAACGGGCAAAAAAACCGCATGCACGCAGCATTAGGCAGTTTTATCGGAGGTAGAAATAATTTATGGACCAGTGCTAACCTGGTGGCTACCGGTACGAATGACGGTTATATGGCTCAATGCCCACCAATAGCCGATTTTGAATCGGACGTTACTTTCTTGTGTTCGGGTGAATCGGTTATATTCACTGACCTTAGTTACAACGATACGGCTACCAATACCTGGACCTGGACTTGGAGTTTTCCAGGTGGCACTCCAACTACCTCTACCCAGCAAAACCCTACCGTCATATACAACACCCCCGGTAGTCACGCGGTTACGCTTACCGTAAGCAACCCCGCTGGACAGTCCAGCGTTAGTCGAAATTTCTATATCGATGTGCAAGGAACGGGCAATCCCATTGGCGCTCCTTTTTACGAGGGCATTGAATACGAGCTTTTCCCCGAGCATCCCTCCGATCCGGGGAAGGATTGGACTGTAGTTTCGGGCAATACCACAAGGTGGCGGAGAAACACGGCTGCCTCCTTTACCGGAAGTGCCTCTCTTTGGGCAAGTTCCTTCAATACACCAATTGGAAGCGTTCATTCCCTAATTACCCCTCCGATTGATTTGGGCGCCTTGAGCCAATCGGAAGCCACACTCAGTTTCTGGGTAGCTTATGCACAAAGCAGCTCCAATTCTTCAGATGCTCTAAAAATGTTTGTATCAACCGATTGTGGTGAAAGCTGGATTCTTCGATACTTAAAAGCAGGGCAAAATTTGGCTACCTCTGGTATTTCTGCTTCAGGAGTTTTCTTCCCTGAAGCCTGGGAATGGCGCCAAGAACGGCCTTACATAGGAAGCTATGCGGGTCAAGTTATCCAACTCAAGTTTGAATTAACCAGCGGGGGAGGTTCTTATGTTTTTCTTGACAACATCAACTTGGGCAATGCTGACTCTACCGATACGGTTATTGTTGGACTTGAAAGTCTGGTTACCAATCCCTTAAGTGTAATTGCTTTCCCTAACCCTGGAGGTTCAGAAACTTACATTCAAATTTCAGGTTCTATGAATGCTGTGGTAGACATTGAACTGCGAGAAATCAGTGGCCGTTTGGTCGCTCAAAAACGGTTTGGTTTATCCAACAGCGACCAAATTGTACCCTTGAGGGAAATCTGGTTCCAACCTACCAACGGAGTTTACCTCATAACAGTAAGACAAGGGGCCGAAACACGAACCACTCGATTGATGCTCTCCAATTGGTAGGCGTTTGTCCATGATTCTTTGCCCCCCATCCTATCATCCCGCAGTTGATGGGATATTTGAGACTATTTATCGAATAGTCGTATTCAAATGAGCAATATAAGGGTATGAAAGAAAGCAAAAGAAGCTTCCTATACCCATGATTCTCTTCTCCTTCTCCCTCTGCTTTATTTCTTATAGGCAACTGATTTTCAAACCAATGGAACCTTTTGTGCTACCATTGCACAGAAAATATGCCTCACCTTAGTACTCCTCCTACGTAGAAATACTTAGAGTCAAGATCAAAACAGGACATCCCTTTCTCCTGTAATTCAAGTTTCTACGAGCCTTTATCTTTCTTATTTTTACGGCCTTTAGAAAAGGTCAATTCTTCTAATATCCTGCAAAAAAGCACCCCTTCGCTATGAAATACCAGTTTCGAAACTCGATGACTGCCTTTCTTCGACTTTGCTCAAAGTTGTTATTGGTGGCATCTCTGGTCATGGTCGGAATGTCAGCTGTTTATGCCCAAGCACCTCAAGGGTTTAACTATCAAGCAGTTGCCAGAGACAACAATGGTGATATCATTGACAACCAACCACTGAACGTCCAGGTGTCGATCCGTGAAACCACCGCCAACGGGCCAGTGGTGTACTTTGAAGTGCACACGGTTACCACCAACGACTTTGGTTTGTTTTCGCTGGTAGTTGGTCAAGGTACCAGTACAGGCAACTTCGCTAACATTGGTTGGGGCAACGACAACCATTGGCTGGAAGTAGAAGTAGACATTGACAACGATAACGTTTTCGACATCACCAGCACTTCTCAACTATGGTCGGTTCCTTATGCGCTTTATGCAGGTAGCGCTACAGGTGACAACGATCAGGATTCGACGAATGAGGCCATCAGTTTAATCCAAGTAAGTCAAGATTCTTTGTTTATCACTGAGGGGGACAGCACTTTCAGTGTAGACTTATCCTCGATTACGGGTGCTTCGGGCGATACGTCGGCTACCAACGAATTGGTTGATTCCTTAGCCTTAAATGGAACCCAGCTGTTGCTTTTTCAAGCCAACAACTCAACCCCTTCTGATTCGGTTGACTTGGTAAGTTTATTGAACGATGCGGACGCTGATCCTTCTAACGAGATCATCGACAGCTTGACTTTTGATCCACTGACGAATACGCTAACCGTTACAGAAAACGGGGTAGATTATTCGGTAAACCTTCCTGCTACTCAATTTACAGACACCATTGATTCGGGCTTTATTGATGGTACTGACTTAGTGCTTTTGGATGAAACCGGCGATTCGATCAAAATTGATATTGCTTCCTTGGCCACTGACAGTGAGTTACAAGCCAATACATTTGTATTAGCTGCAGCAATTGCTGCTCAGAACCTCCGAACGGTAGCCGACTCGAACCGGCTCAACAACCATATCGCCTTAGATATGGATATAGATTCACTCAACGAGGCCATTGATACGGTGATGTTCGACAA
>CALCCE010000216.1 GCA_937899835.1 uncultured Flavobacteriales bacterium
CCAAGATGAAGCCGCTCTAGCGCTTGATGTAATTGCTTGCCCTCTTCCAGGAGGGAATCCGATGTCGGTAGGTTCTGATTTTGATATTCCAACGACCTGCCATAATAGGAAGGAGTCAAAATACCGTTTGATTTTAGGAGTTTTTCTGTTGGATAGCTTTTTCCCAAGTCATTTGTCTTGTCTTCAGAACGCAAAGCAAAATATTGAAGGGCAGTTGCAGCGCTTACCTCTGGATCGGACAATGCGCTTAATTCTCCTAAAACCACTTCTCCCCAGTGCTCTAAGTTATTCAAGACCAAGAGGGCGGTTTGCGTTTTGGTTTCGTAGGAAGACCCTGGTGGCAGCAACACTACACCTTCTATCGTGCCCTGTTTCAGCAAACGCAAACGCAAATCGCGTGTCTCTTTTTGTGGGGTGCTCAAAAAGGATTGAGGCACCACAATTACTGCCCTGCCTGTTTTGCTCAAATGACGGGCAATGTGATCCACATAGGCCGTTTCGGAGCGCATCCACAGTGGAGCGTCCTCGTCTTCCCGTGGACTTAATTTTCCAAATGGTGGGTTGCAAACAATAGCATCGTACTCCTTGCTGGTGTTGCCGTATTGAAGTGCGTTGACTTGTTGAAAGTTGGTGAACATCTCCTCCTGAAAATCAAGCATCAGTTGGCTCAGTTTCCACCCAAGGCGATCGGGGGTAAGGCCATAAATCCGCTTTATGCTTAATGATTTTGCGGTTTCAATTAGCAAAGCTCCATCCCTGCAAAAAGGATCATAGATGGAGTTGGGGGCACCAAAAACGTCCAGAAGCTCCAGCATGAACTGTCGCACCGGTGGCGGAGTAAAGTAGACGGTGGCCCGGTCTGGAATCTGGGCGATCAGCCAGCTTTTTAGTTGGGAGAGCTCCTGCTGGATGCGTTGGGAAGGAGTGGGGGAGGCAGTAGAGAAATCCTTCAGATAGTCATTCCAGATCACAATCAACTGGAACAGGTCTTTGGATTTTAGTTGTTGAAAGTTGGGCAAATGGTCCGGATGGAAGAGGACGGCCCCGTGGACCTGGGTTTGCCTGGCCCAATAGCGAAAGCAACCTTCCAAAGCCTCGGTCAAATAGGGGTGTTCGCCAGCTCTGGCAAAGGCTTGGATGCTGTACTTGCTAACCGATGTATCAAGCAGCGACTCATCAAGCGTTAGTTTTTCGGTGGAGAGCACCGACCAATGAAAAAACAACAGCACCACCTCGGCCTGCAATTCCCGGTTGAGGGGATGGCCTTCAAAGAGGAGGTTCGACCGGTGAAGTGCTTCTGTGAGGTTTGAATTCATTTCCATGCCAACAGTTTTCGGAGGAGTTGCCAAATCTTTTTCAGAAAAGAGCCATTCGAAGCGGGAGGGGCCGTAGAATATTGACAGTGATCCCCTTGCTGGTTGGAGTGAATGGTGACATTGTAGTTGATCTCGATAATGGTAGTGCCAGGGGCCTTTTCCTGTGGTGCTTCCTTCATGACAAATGGGGTTTTAGGCGTTCCCAGCAATAACTGTTGAGCCATTGTTGGCGGTTGTGCATCTTTTGTTTCAGCAGTTCTTTTTCTTGCTGCACCTGATCAACCAATTCGGCAATGTGCTCCTGGGTATTCCTTGGTGGAACAGGTATTTCCATGGCGCGAACTGGCTTGACCGAAAGGCTCGGAACTGTACTTTTGGTAAGCGCTTGGAGGAGGTAGCGGTTGATAATGGGTTGCTGCAAGAGCCAATACACATACTTGGGAAGCAATGCGCCAGTGTTGCGTTGGCGGATTACAAAAAAGGACGAAGTGGCCACACTATGAAGGTCGCCCGCTTGAAACCACACCGGGTGCAACAGAGTGCCCTTATTAGGCAGCAAAATATCTTTGTTTTGCAACTCTTGCCGCGAGTAGAGGATGTTATTTTCAGTGTCAAAAATTCGAAGGGGAGTGTGCTGAACTTCACCGGCTTTGAAATCCCTGGGTTGCAATACCTGAATCGGACCCGATGGAAGGCCTTTTATCTTTCCACGGAAGTGGTGCCCGCTAAAGATTTCAAAATGCTGTTCTAAAGGTTGAATATCATTCACAATATAGAGTCCTTAATAAGTGATTCGTGCAAGTGGTGTGCAGCTTTGGGGCGTTTTTGCATCAGTTTTGGACTAATTTAGTGAAAATGGCAATGCATGGCGGTAGTCTCAGCAATGATTTTGAGCATTCATTCAAATACACTACTCCGTATAGTGTTTTAATCTAAGGGAACAACATACTCTACTTATGGAGGTCTAACTCGTGCTGCTCAAGCGCTACAACCGTGAAGCTTTCTTATTCCCATCACATTCAGAAGTTTGCTTTGAACTATTTTTAAAACTCAAACGGAAACCTTCCTTTGCTCTTAATAGAAGGAGCGTTTCTTCAATGGAGGGTCTTTCGTGCTGCAAAGACCCTCCAGGGCCGGCCCGTCACCATCCGGGCATGGGCCAAATGCGAAGCGCAATAAAATATGAACGAAGCAACAACGCGTCAGCAACTCATCGATCAACGCCTGCGCCAGGCCAACTGGGAAGTGGGGAACCCCAACATGGTGGCCGAGGAATGGTATTTACCCCCTACAGCCGATTTGGAAACCACCGAACCCACAGTTGGCTACAACCGCTCAGGATTCAGCGACTATGCACTTAAAGGTAGAAAAGGGGAGATCCTGGCCATTGTAGAAGCTAAAAGATCGTCGAAAGACGCCAAAACCGGACGCGAGCAAGCCCATCAGTATTGCCGCCAGGTGGAGCAGGAGCAGGGGTTCTTGCCTTTTTGTTTCTATACCAACGGACACGAGATTTTCTTTTGGGACCTCGATCACTACCCACCTTTGAAGGTGCATGGGTTTCCTACCCGCAGCGATTTGGAGCGGTGGAGCAACTTGCGCAGGTCGCGCAAGTCACTTTCCGAAGCCCTCATCAACACACAAATCGCGGGCCGCGAGTATCAAATTCAGGCCATCCGCACGGTGATGGAGCGGATTGAAAAACAACGGCGGCAGTTTTTGCTGGTGATGGCTACCGGCACCGGCAAAACCCGAACTTCCATTGCCTTGGTAGAGGCCTTGATGAACGGCGGCTGGGCCGAGCGGGTGTTGTTTTTGGTGGACCGCATTGCCCTCAAAGAGCAAGCCCTTGCCGCATTTAAAGACCACTTGCCCAACGAGCCTCGCTGGCCCAAGGGCAACGAAACGGAGATCACCACCGATCAGCGCATCTACGTGAGTACTTATCCCAGCATGCTCAACATTGTGCGCAGCGAGGAGAACCCGCTGTCGCCCCACTTTTTCGACCTTATTATTGTGGATGAAAGCCACCGCTCCATCTACAATACCTACCGGGAAATCCTGAGCTATTTTCATGCCATCACCCTGGGCTTAACTGCAACCCCCACCGAGGTGATTGACCACAATACTTTTGCCCTGTTTGATTGCGAAAATGGCCTGCCCGATTTTGCCTACACCTACGAGGAAGCCACCAACCATTTGCCGCCCTACCTGTGCAATTTTGTGCCCATGCGGCTCTCCACCAATATTCAGGAAGCGGGCATCAACCGAAACACCCTCACCCTGGCCGACCAGAAACGCCTGTTGCGGGAAGGGAAAGACCTGGGCGATGTGGACTACCAAGGCGCCAGCCTGGAACGCTCGGTGATGAACCGTGGCACCAACGCCCTGTTGGTGAAAGAGTTTATGGAAGAATGCATCAAAGACCCGGACGGTGTGTTGCCCGGCAAATCGATCATCTTTTGCATGAGCAAATCGCACGCAGCCCGCATCGAAGAATTGTTTGATGCACTCTACCCGGAATACCACGGCCAACTGGCCCGCCGGTTCATTTCAGACGATGAGCGGGTGTATGGCAAAGGGGGGCTGCTCGATCAGTTTAGAAACCAGAGCATGCCCCGGGTGGCCATCAGTGTTGATTTGATGGATACCGGCATCGACGTGCGCGAAATCACCAACCTCGTGTTGGCCAAGCCAGTGTTTTCCTACACCAAGTTTTGGCAAATGATTGGCCGGGGCACCCGCTTGCTCGATCCCGACCTGCCCAAGCCCTGGTGTGCGCAAAAAGACACTTTTTTGCTGCTGGATTGCTGGCAAAACCTTGATTTCTTTAAACTGAACCCCAGTGGACGTACCCGCCCCGCACAAATCCCTTTGCCCGTGCGCCTGTTTGCCTTGCGTCTCGAAAAGGTGGCCGCAGCCCTTGAATTGGATCGGCCGCAACTGGTGGCCTCTGAAGCGGAGCGCCTGCAGCAAATGATGGCACAACTGCCCACCAACTCGGTGGTGGTTTTGGAGGCCAGGGCCCAGCTCGAAGCGTGTCGTTTACCCGAATTCTGGGTAGCCATGTCGTTGGCCAAGGTGCAGCTTTTGAAACAGCACATCTTGCCGCTGATGCGCACTTTGATGGGTGTGGATTACAAAGCTATGCGCTTTGAACGCGATGTAGTAGAAGCTTCGCTAGCCCGACTGCTGGAACAAAAAGAGCGCTACACCGCCTTGTGCGAAAACCTGAAGGAAAAAATTGCCCGGTTGCCCTTGTCGGTCAACCTCGTGGCTCGCGAAGCCCCTTTGATTCGGGCGGCCCGTACGGGCGATTTTTGGACCAAGGCCACCGAAGCAGACGATGCCAAGGCGATCGATCGCCTGGCTCCATTGATGCGCTTCGTGGATGAATTGCCTCCACCGGGTGAAAAAGTGTTTGTGAACTACCGCGATGAGGTGGCCCACAAAGAGGTGGTGGAGTTTGGCCCTGGCAAAGCCAGTTTGCCAGTGTTGCAATACCGCGAGCGGGTAGAGCAACGCATTTTGGAACTGAGCACCACGCACCCTTTGTTGCAAAAAGTGCGGCAGGGCCAGCCGCTTTCGCCAGAAGAAACTGCCCAACTGGCCGAGGAGCTGCACCAGGAGCAGCCCCACATTACTGAGGCGGCACTGCAGCAAGTGTATGACAACCGCAAGGCCAAGCTGCTCGATTTCATACGCCACATTTTGGGGCTGCAACGGGTAAAAACTTTCGAAGCCGAAGTTTCTGAAGCTTTTCAGGCCTTTATCAGCGGACACCCTTACCTTAGCGGCCGCCAACTCGAATTTTTAGAGGTGCTGCGCCAATTGATGTTGCGCAAAAAAGAAGTGACCCGAAAACACTTGATCGAAGCTCCGTTTACCCGCATCCATCGGGAGGGCATTCGCGGCCTGTTTTCGGTCAGTGAGATTGATGAAATTCTGAAACTAATAGAAATAGCTGCTTAAAATAAGATGCTGACCAAAGAATTAGAAAGCCAGGTAAACGGCCTGTGGGACAAATTTTGGAGCGGAGGCCTGGCCAATCCGCTGCAAGCCATAGAGCAAATTACCTACTTGCTGTTTATGAAACAGTTGGACGACCGCGATACCAAGCGCATGAACGATGCGAAATTTACCGGAGAGTCCTATACCTCGCTTTTTGCGGGACAGTATTGGGCACCCGGAAGCCAGGAGAGCGATAGTGGTGTGCCTAAGGAAGCCTTACGGTGGAGCAACTGGCAAACCTTGCCCGCGGATCAAATGCTGGCGCTGGTGCGCAACCAAGTTTTTCCTTTTGTGCAAAGCCTGGGGGGCGAAGAGTCGGCGTTTTCGCGGCACATGAGCAATGCGGTGTTCCTCATACCCAAAAGCAGCTTGCTGGTGGAAGGCGTGAAAACCATCAACCGGATTTACCAGGAGCTGGAAAACGCGAACCGCTTTATTGATGCGCAAGGCGATTTTTACGAACTGTTGCTGAAGCAACTGAGCGGAGCCGGAAAAAACGGCCAGTTTCGCACCCCGACCCACCTCATAGAAATGATGGTGGATTTGCTGCAACCCAAGCTGGGGCAGCGCATTGCCGATCCGGCCTGCGGCTCGGCGGGTTTTCTGTTGGGGGCTTACAAATACATCATTACGGAGCAAAGCTCGGACCAGCAGGTGGACGACAACGGTTTTTTGCGCGGTTCGAGTGGCGACAAGCTGGTGGACGACGACCTGAAAAAGGTACTGGCCAGCCAAACCTTTTACGGTTTCGACATAGATGCTACCATGATTCGCATCGGGCTGATGAACCTGATGATGCACGGCATCACCGAACCGCAAATTGAATATACCGATACCCTTAGCCGCAGCTACAACGAAGAAGGGCGCTACGACATGGTGTTGGCCAACCCGCCTTTTACCGGCAAAATTGACAAGGGCGACCTCAACGAACAGTTTGAACTCAACACCACCAAAAGCGAGCTGCTGTTTGTGGAGCGGATCTATCGCATGTTGCGCATTGGGGGCACAGCCGGGGTAATAGTGCCCCAAGGCGTCTTGTTTGGCAGCAGCAAGGTTTACAAGCAGTTGCGCCAAATGTTGGTTGACCGGTGCGAGTTGCGTGCGGTCATTTCCATGCCTTCGGGGTTCTTCAAGCCCTACACCGGGGTGGCCACAGCCATATTGGTGTTTACCAAGGGTGGCCTCACCGAAGAGGTGTGGTTCTACAACATGCAGAGCGATGGCTACAGCCTGGACGACAAGCGCAACCCGCTGAAAGACAAAAACGGAGACCGCGATTTTGGCGATTTACATGCGGTAGTAGATGCCTTTCACCAAAAGAAGAAAAACCAGGACCGCAAGGCCCAACACTTTGCGGTGCCCAAGAGCGAAGTGGAAAGCAACGGCTATGACCTCAGCTTCAACCGCTACCATGAAGAAGAGTATGAGGAAGTGGTGTATGAAAAGCCGAAGGTGATTTTGGAGAAGTTGGAGAAGATTGAATCTGAGATTTCTGATGGATTGAAGGATTTGAAAGGAATACTGTAATGAGGTATTTAAGAATCTTGGATATTGGGAAAGTGATATCAGGAGCGACTCCCAAGACCAATGTTGCAGAAAACTGGGACGGTGATATTCCTTGGGTAACACCTAAAGAAATATCTTTATTGGATACGCCATATCTCACTGGAACAGAAAGAAAATTAACTGAAATAGGTTATCGTTCCTGTTCTACCAAACTTCTTCCTCCAAATTGTATTCTGCTTACTTCAAGGGCGCCAATTGGGTTGTTGGCGATTAATACAATTGAAGTATGCACCAATCAGGGTTTCAAGTCTATCAAACTAAATGAGAATGCTTTCCCTCTCTTTGTTTATTACTGCCTGAAGCATCATGAACGCCAATTAAAAAAATTGGGTGTAGGAACCACATTTAAAGAAATATCTAAGGCTAAACTTGAGCAATTTAAAATTCCAATACCTGGATATGAAGACCAAATAAAAATAGCCACCCTCCTCCAAAAGGTAGAAACCCTAATTGCCAAACGAAAAGATAGCATTGCCCTGTTGGATGGGCTGGTGAAGAGTACTTTTTTGGAGATGTTTGGTGGAGAAGAGTCTTCAAGATACCAATTGTATGAACTTCGAAAACTCGCAGCGGAAAGAAAAGGGTCAATGCGAACTGGACCTTTCGGTAGTTCACTCCTTCATTCTGAGTTTAAAGCGGAAGGTGAAGTCAAAGTCTTGGGGATTGATAATGTAGTCAATAATATTTTTGAGGAGGGCAAACCTCGATACATCTCAATGGATCGTTTTCAAGATTTAAAGCGATACCAAGTTTTTCCCAAGGACTTACTAATTTCTATAATGGGAACCAACGGAAGATGCGCTGTAGTACCGGAAAATATTCCTGTAGCTATAAATACTAAACATTTAGCAGCTATTTCCATTAATCCTAAAATGGCTACTCCTGAATTTATATCCAAGGCAATACTTTTCGATCCGAATATCCTTTCCCAACTAAGGCGTCAAACCAAAGGTGCAGTTATGGGTGGTCTTAACTTGTCCATTATTAAAAAGTTAAAAATAAATCTGCCTCCTTTAAACCTCCAAAATCAATTTGCATCCTCTGTAGAGAAAATCGAAACACTCAAAATACAAACTGAACAAAGTCTTACAGAATTACAAAACCTCTATGGTGCCCTAAGCCAAAAGGCTTTCAAAGGCGAGCTGGACCTGAGCCATTGGGAGTTAAGGGAAGAACTTATCAAAAGAATTGGTTATGAATCGGAGGTTGAACTATTTGAAACTTCAACAGGAAAAGGAGCTGTATTCCCGTCACATGGCACCAATCTATATTTTGGGGATCCCAATGAAGAACTAATTGATGGTCTGGATTTAGTACAAGATCAATTCCTGAAGGTACAAGAAAAGGCGCCCGATCATGAAGGACTTAGGTCTTTTAGTGATCAACTAAAAGCGATTCGGGAAAGCATTAAATCATTTACTGAACCATTAGAACAAAGTGCCTTATTTGCAAAGGTTTTTACAGAATTCAGTGAATCTATCGGCAACATGTTTAGTCTTCAGAAAGAATTGAATGCTCCAAACTCTCTTTTTGCCGTGCTTCAATCAATAAATTTAACTTTACCCAAAGTAGAAAGTCCCATTTCTAAGGAGGTATTTGAAATTATAGAGCAATTCAATTCCATCAATACTCTGGGCAGTACATTAAAAGTTGATGTTGAAAGGATATTTAAAGGAGTTTATGACGATATTTTCGATGGAAATTATGCCACCATTGCCCAAGTCGGGAAATGGGTGAAATCCCACTACACCGGCTATCACTTCACTCCTGAAATGTTGCTGCATTCTTTGCGCCAGTCTGATGCCGAATTCTCCATTCAATACCTCACCACCAAAGAGCGGGAAGAAAACCAGAAGGCCGACCTGTCGCGCGATTTAAAAGAGATGGTGTTTATGGCCTTGAGTGAGGAAAATCCGTTTCTGGAATTGGAGCAGTTTTTTCATGAAGATAGCTTTGATACCGCTGCCTTGCGTTTTCGTCCCGAGGATAAAAAGTGGCTGGCTTCGCAATCCGGTTCCTCCAATTCGGGCATTTACTTAAAAATAAAGGAAGCAGAAGCGTGAAGCTCATTTCGTTTACGCTGTTGGGGGAGAATTTTCGCAGCTTACCGGCCAATTATCCCTTTTTTAAATTGGACCATGAGGATCCTCCGGGACGCTTGTCTACCAAATGTTTAGCCGGGCTCAATGGCAGTGGAAAATCCAACTTGTTGGAGGCCGTTGCCGAGGTGTTTGCCTATCTGGAACGTCACCTGCTTGAGAAGGGAGACCAAAAGCGTGGCATTGGATTGGGCTTCGATTTGCAATACCAACTGCCAGCCACTCGAACCTTGGTAAAAAAGTTCTTTCCAAAAGACAAAGGCATCCCCAAAGAAACGGTGCTTTATGTTAAGGTTGCTAAATACCAGGATGAAGCTCCGGAATTCAGCGTTTCACACGAAAAATCTACCGGGCCTCTTTTCACGCGCGCAGATGCCAACCAGAAACTTCTGCTGCCCAACTACATAGTAGGTTATTCTTCGGGGCACAACGAATTGTTGAGCCACCCTTTTCAGCAATTGAAATACCACTACTGGCAATTGCCCCAAAATGCGAAAACGCTTCAATTGCAACACCAAAGAATGTTTTTCGTGGACGGGGATAGCAACAAGTATTTGTTGTTGGCCAACTTTCTAATGGGGAAATCGAATAAGCAAAAATTACTCAATCAGGTATATGGGGTCACTGGCTTGCATTCTTTTCGCATCACCATCAACCTGCATGATGCGCAGGGCAAAGAAATTACGTTCTCTGAGTTTAGTTTAGGGCTTATTCAACAACTCAAATCCTGCGCTACCCTTTGGGATGAGCAGGCAGTATACGAGGTGGTCAAAAAGAAAAAGGGCAAAAACCAACGAAAGCAATTAATTCTGGACTATTTGGTGACCCCTGCCACCCAGGAAGCTTTCCACTACTTTTTTGAGGAATCGGCCATGGAGTTCTACCAGGCTTTGGCTTATTTGGAAACCCTCAATTTGCAGCTATATCCCGAAAGTGTGTTGCAGCGCATGGCTTCCCCTTGGCGCAAAGAAAGTCACCTCGGAGATTTGCCCGAGTTGGATCCCAATGAACGGGTATTTCGCGTGGAGAGCATTCGCATCAACAAAATTGTGAACGAAAGCACCGGAGCTACCACACCCATTCCTTACCGCCATTTGTCGGACGGTGAACACCAGTTCAATCAAATCATCGGCACCATGATGCTGCTGGAAACGCCGGGTTGCCTGCTGTTGCTGGACGAACCCGACACGCATTTCAACCCCAAGTGGCGTTCGAGGCTGTTGCAACTGTTGCACCACATGGCGGCAAAAGACATGGATGATGAAGGGGGATTTACCGAGGTGTTGCAGCAAGAGGTGATCCTCACTACCCATTCGCCTTTTGCCATTTCCGACAGTTACCGAGAAGACGTGTACTTGTTTGAAAAAAACGAAGGAAAAATTACCGTTTCCAAACCACCTGTGCCCACTTTTGGCGCTTCCACAGGGGTGATCCTGGAACACGTTTTCAAAAAAGACCACACCATTGCTCACTTGGCCCACCAGGAGCTAGAAGCCATCAAGGCCATGGCCACCAGCCTCCAAGGCATTGAAAAAGCCCGGGAAAGGCTCTATGGCTTTGGCGAATCCATCGAAAAATATGACGCCATCCGCTACCTGCGGGCACGCGAAAAAGAGTTGAAATCCGAATCTTGATCTACGCTTACACTTATTTCCACCACCCCATGCAGCGCTTTCACGAAGGGCTCATGGACTTTTTTGAGCGCATGTTTCAATTGGAACTGCCGAAATACGACGAAAACCAATTGCTGAAAGAAGACTTTCGGCCCCTCATTCGAAAATCCCCTAAACTGCTGCAAAAGCGAATGGAGGAATTGGTGCCCGCTTTTGCGGACTTATCGGAAAGTGAAAAAGACAACGTTCGCCTGGTTTTTGAAAGCAATCAAAACATTGCGGCTATATGCAGCACCGAAGTTGACCCGCTCAAGTACGCCGACATTGAAAACAATGCTTTTCGCAAGCAACTGAAAGAATTCTTCGACCCACTTTGGGACCGCTTTTCAAGCGGTAAAAATTTGAATCAGGAAGCACGCAAACATTGTAAAACCATTCACGACCACTACAAAGAGTTTCGATACCATGCAAGGCACCAATCCAGGGTTTGCCCGTTTTGCGGCTTGATGGGGCTTAAAGCACCTGGGCCCAATAGACGCGCTCCTTACGATCATTTTTTGCCCAAATCCAATTATCCGTTTGTAGGCATCAACTTTCAAAACCTGGCACCCATTTGCACCGATTGCAACAGTGTGGAGAAGAAAGCCCTCGATACCGCCTTTGTGCTGGGAAAGCGCACCAAGGTGTTTTCTCCTTACGAGGAAAAATTGTCCGACAACCATTTGTCGGTTCAAATTCAACCGAAAGAGCGGTACCGCCAAACGGCAAGCTCTGCTACCACCTTGCTAAAAGGCATTGATTGGGAGTGGGCTTTTTGGTCCAACCAGCAAGAAGACGAACGATTGGAGGCATGGGACGCACTGTTTAAGGTACGAGAGCGATTCAAGGAAGAATTGGAATACCACGAGAAACAATGGTTTGACGATGTAAAAACCCGATATCGGAATTGGACGGGTGATTTTGATTCCTTTTGCAGTTCCACCATTGGAGAGTTGGAAGCTGTAGTATTGCGCACCGAGCGAGCAGTGGTAAAACTGGCCTACACACGGTATTTATTACAGCAGGAGGGAATGGCCGAAGATTTAGCCCTTTTGGTAAAAAAGTAGCTTACCATTCGCAAAAAGTTCTCGGCGGAGCATCATTGTTATTGTTTTGCTCCTTTCTATTGCTTTCGCACCACCCTTAGGTAATGCTTGCCTTGTTCCGTAAGCCGGAAGGCATGAATGCGGATGCGGTCTTGGTCCTCGCTCCACGAATCGGGTTCAATCATGCCGGAACGAAAAAGGGCGCTCAGGTCTTTTTCCTCCTGGCTTGCCTTGTTGCGGTTGAGGGGAAAGGTCCAGCTTGCAGGGCAGGCATGGGTAGCATTGGGGGTGGGAAAATAAGTGACGATGGTGCGCAAAAGCGCATCGGTCAGCAAAGTATCGCATTGGCGTAAATGCAGCATTTGCGAAAGGTTGGCCCGGAAATAGGGGCGCTGTTGCAAAGGGCTCAACAAGCGGTCTACCTGGGCGTAGAGCCCTGCCACCGACACCCATCCTGATGGATCGGCGGCAGCTCCTGCCAGCCCCTCGGTAAGGATGTAGGAAAATACGCCCCGGCCACCGATGCCCCGGGCCACATCAAGCGGTGCCGTGCTGGTGAGCAAAGCGCAGTTGTGCGGCAGTTGCACTTGGTTGCTTTGGTCGATGGTTCGGCCCAGATCTCCACTGTAGCAAGCATCTACAATCACAATGTTGTGTTGGGCCTTAGCGCGTTGCAAGAGCTTCATGATGCTACGCAGCGGAATGCCTTCGTCAGTTGGACGAGCTTCTTGGGTCATGAAAAAACTTTGGTATATCTCCCGGCCACCGTGGCCGGTGAGGTAAAGCAAACTTTGATCGGTTTCGGTATTGAAATGGTGCCGCATGGCCTCCAAAAGCATCGGTTTGTCTATCCGTTGGTTGATGGTGGAAAGCGTTTCGCAATGGTAGTTTCGGCGGCCATCAGCATGGTGCTCCAAGAGGCGGTTCATTTCGGCCACATCGTTGTGGCAGGTGGTGAGGTCGTTGGCATGGTCATATTTTCCTATGCCCACCAGCAGAGCTCTTTTTTTTAGTTCTGGAGGAGCGGTCATACAAACAGGTTGTGGTCTTTTGGCACACTTTCACGGTTGCGTAAAATGAACTCAAGGGCCTTGGCAGATACGTACACGGCTACACTGGCATCGCCCTTTATATTCTGGGTAGTATGCAGGGCCGCCAAAAAATCGTTGAGGCTCGATTGCAGTTGATCGGTGGTGTGCAAGTCTTGTTCAAAAAAGCTGTTCAAATGTTCGAGCAACAAGGTAAGCGAATGCGGCCACCTTTTCCACAATTGGTTGTGCCGGTCGCGGCCCAGGTCACGGTCTTCCTCGGTGAAAATAGAATCGGAACAGAGAATAAGAATATCGCCATACACCTGATTGTCTTTCGATATCCGATGCAAGGTAGGAGGCGTTTGGTGTTTGTTATCAGGCCCTATGAAGCCATATAGGGGCAGTTTGCCCGAATCAATGCCTACGTGCGGCATGAGGTAATTGGTAAACAACTTGGGCACAATATAGTCGTCCAAAAACAAGCCATAGTGTCCTCTTAGGTGAAATATACCACCATTTCCCAGGTAGCCCAATTCAAGGTGCTGGTCGGTTTCGAGCGCTACCATAGCGGTAGATTGAAAGCTGTTTTCAGATGTTTCGGTTAATGCTGCTTCCTCAAAATTGTGTGCGATGAGGTTGGCTACATCGGTCTGCGCCTTTTCAAAAGCTTCATCGATTGATGGGTTTTGAGCAGTTCTATAATAATTGACCATGCTCTCCGCCACACAGTTGGCTCCTTGTTCATCTTGCTCGGTAGCGACCAGGCCACTGGCAATTAACAATCCTTGGTGAGGCGATACTTCGGAGGTTAAAACCCGCGCACACCCTTGTTTAGAAGCGTGTGCGGTGGTGCTTGCAGCAGCAAAAACGGATGTTGTGATCAGTTTGTTTTGCATGATGTACGATCGATTTTAGGAATTAGGCTAACGTCTAATAAAAATTGGGTCAGTGTTTTGGGTGTTCTACAAACCGGAAGCCCAACGGCAGCAAATGGAGCATTGATTTTAGAAAGAAAGCGAAAAGTGCGCGCTCTTATTTCGCTGGTCTTCGAGGAAACCTCGGGGTCGTATTGCTCCGGAGCAAAATAGGCAGTGTAAAGGGCAAGTCTGGGGTGATTTTGAATGGCTTTGGCCAGCTCAATAGTAATTTCACTGGGGTAGTAATTGCCAAAAGAAACGAATATTAGTTGGGCGGTGTGCACCAAATGAGGGGTTTGCTTATTGTTTAAAAATGCCAAGGCTTGTTTTTGCGCCAATTCGAGCCCATCAGCCAAGGCCATGGGAGCGCGATGGTGCAAGGTGGAGAAGAGTTCCTGGTCGTCCGGCACCGCATCCAATTCACTTTGTATCAATACCTCATGTGTTGCTTTGCTAAGGGTGTTTATCCGCAAACCATAATTCGCCGATGATGGATTGGCTTTCATGGCAACCAAATAATCGTTCATTGCCTCGTTGACACCCTTCTGGATTTCGGGAAAGTAGATTTCGCCATTTTGGCGAGGATTTACCGCATCCAAAATAAGGACAATAAGCTTTTTGAATTGGGGTGGTCTTTTGATGACCTTAAAGCCCTCTAATTGTAAGGGGGCGTTTTGCTTGGATTGGGTCAATTCAAGCACCGATCCTTCTGGAATGGCTAACCCCGAAATTTAGACGGTAGTATCTAACAATACTCCTTTTTGTAGGAATTGATAAGATTTTCGGTTATCGATCATGGATTTTTGCCCCAACAGGTACAGCAGGTCTTTCAGGTTTTCGCTGGGGTGAGGATGTACCTGTAGCGGTTGAGACCACTGGTCATGGTTCAATTGAAACATGGAAAAGGAATTTAGAGGTGTTTTTACAAAGCATTAAACAACTTCCTCCCGGTTAGCCGGATACAAATTTTTTCATTTGATAATGAGCGTTTAAAAGGGAAGCTTTTTCCAAACGATTAGGTTTTTGTGCGTCTCCGCTGTACCGTTTTTTTCAGGGTACCCGGTTTATCAGTTGCTATATCTTCTGATAGGTCGCTCGCTGTGGTATGACCACTTCCATTCTCCTGAAACTTTGATATCACGGGCGCTGGGTTACCCATTAGCCTTTCGATCAGGCTGTTACGTCGAGCATTTAGCTGTTTATAGGTTTCGTCTGTAAACTCAGGGGAAGCAATATTTTTGGTCAATGCTCCGCCGATTGCATGGAGTTCTGCCTCCTGTTGTTTGTTTTGTTCGCCTGCGGTGCGTTGAATCATTTCATATTGTTGTTGGAACATTCCCCATTCCTGTTGCAATTGGTATTCCTTCATTTGGGTTTCAATGGGTGTTAAGGGTTTAAAGATGGTTACCTTCATCTCTAATCCGAATACCGATTGGATCATCTCTGCCGCTTCATTAAACATGGTCCATAATTCGGTTCTCAAATTTCGATCGATGAGACCGTCCCAGTTAGAACCAAGAAAAAAAGTCAATTTTTCTACCATGAAATCCTGGAGGTGCTCGGTAATTTCTTTGAGGGCCGCATCGGTAGATTCATTTTCCAAGGCCAAATTGTGGTGGTTGTAGAAAGCCTGCCAACCTTGATTGGTGAAATTTAACTCTGTAATACTGAATTTACCAGCGATGCTGAAATCGTGGCCGGGGAAACCAAACTCAAAGGGATGCAACTGAGATTTTAAATTCCTCAAGCGCTGGGTAATCGGTGTGTCCAAAGGAATGAGGTTGATGGTGCTCTCAGAAATGTTGAATTTGGTGCGTAAGGTTTTGGCAATAGACTCCTCCAGTTGCTCTTTCACCGGTGTAATGTGCCTATCCTCGGTACTGTTGAAGTTGAGGTAGAATTCTTGTGGATAAAGCTGAAAAAGTGTTTCCCGAATTGCCTGTAGGGTGGCTTCTTTCAATTCTTGCTGGAAGTCTTCATTGAGGTGAATAAACCGACTCAGCTCACTGAGGTCGGGCTGTAAGCAGTTGATTTCTGCTTTGAGGCGAACGGTGCCTCCCATAAGCTGGGTCACAAATTCTTCTTGTTCTCCAATGGTGAAACTCGTGCCTTTCAATTGCCAGGTATCCCACCAGGTTTTGGGCAGTACTACCATGTGAAGCAGCTCAAAGCCTAAATCTTCGGTTTCTTCCTTTATCGAAGTATAGATGGGCTCCTTCCAGTTGTCTTTGGTAATCAGATGCGGAAAAGTGGTGTTCGAAATATGATTAGTAACATGGTGGCTCAATTTCTCCTGAATGATTTGGTCAATATCGGTTTTGCCCGAATTGATCCATCTGGCCTCGTCTACCAAACGCAATTTTAAATCTACCAAAATGTCTACATAGGTGTTTTCAATATTGCAACGAATCACTTGTTCTTTGATTTCGTGAAATTCCTTTAGTCGGTAATCGGTTTCTAACTTAATTTCCAAATCAGCAATCTCACGTCCACGTTCTGCAAAAATGGGAGCCATGTATGTTTTGAGAAGTTCGGTAGGCTTTCCATTCAAATCCGAAAGGATTTCTTCATAATTAATTTTTTGGCTAAACACGGTGTTGAAGCCTTCTTCGAATTCTGTTTTAAGTTGTTCAATCAAAAACAAGGAGGCCAGGATTCCTCGTTGCGGATGTGGTTTCAAGGTAAGTGAATAACGAAAGGGAATACGTTCTGTTAGGTCAATAATGGGCACCCTTACGTTTTGGTTGGCGATCACCAGTCTTTTTTTGACCGTTCGAAATTCATGGTGCAACTGTAAACTTTTGATTATTCTTCCTTCCTTTTTGATGAGGGCTTGCAGGTGTGGTTTAAAATAAGCGCCCAAACCTTGTTTGGCTTTGTTGAGAAAGGTTTCGGTGTCCAACTGTCGTAGAACATGTTCCTGTACCCCCGCTACCAACAATTCAAGGGCCTCGCTTTCATCAGTAGCAATGGTTGCTGCCAAAAGTGGGTTGTTGGGATCGGCATCCAGCGTGGCCTCTAGCTCCAACCGAATGGGAGCCGGAGCACCTTTGAGTTCTACCAAAAAGGGTTTTGATTTCAAATGTTTCAAAAGGGTAGTCTGTTCCCAGGAAAAGTAAATGTCTGGAAATGCGATCCCTATTTTTTCGCCCTGCTTTCGAATCTCGGCAATGGCCACCTGGCCTTGATTGGCAAACATATTGTCACCTTTTGATTGGCTTGCATACATTTTTTCCAACCAGAATTGCACTTTATTGCGGATGGAAAGGTCCAGGTTCTTCACCTGAAAAAAGTTCTTAATCACCTTGAGTTCCAGACCCTCAATGGCCTTCGCAGTATAAGCAATGTGTACGGGGACTTTGCGGCCATTTTTAACTGCTACCATGATCAATCCTTCATAATGGGAAGAATGCAACAAGGAAACGACAAAGCGCTGGTAGTTGCTGCTGCCCCAAAATGGTTTGGTGGGTCGGGTATCTTTGTGCCGTCGGTGGATGTAGGAGGCGGTTTCAAATTCAGAATGGGAGAGGGGGGCACCTGTTTCCACTTTTCTGATAATTTTTCCACTGCTTAAGGATGGAGCAGGTTTTTCTGCTTTTATTTCGTTGATTTCCATAATATTGGTGGATTTAGGAATGGCTGAATTCGGTGAATAAACGCTGGAGAACAATGGGGCGATTTTGCCAAACTTGATGTTCCGGAGTGCCGTAGGTGAAATTGGTTGGAGCAATGGCTCCCAGCATTTTTCCCCTTTCGTGAAAGCGGTTGATGATCCGGAAATGTTCCGTCTCGGGAATACTGTTTTTAATCAATCGGAAAAAGGAATGCACGATAGAAGGTGGACATTTTGACGGGGAATTTCGATGTCCAACCAGTAGGAGGTGCCAAACCTCAATTAAATCGGCAATTAGTTCGTAATAAGATACTTGTGAGGAGGTATCTGTTCCACCAGGTACATTCTTGGATAGAAAAAGCAAATGCAACGACAGTTCCTGGCGTATTTCGGAGTGTAGCATCTCTTGGGCCATCTCTGGCTGATTGCCAACCAGTAAAAACAGAATATTCCGGTAATAGAAAGTTGTGTTTGGTTGATTGTGGGCTGTTTCAAAAAGGAAAAAAGCGTTGGGCCATTTGCCATAATCCTCCATTGGCAGGGCGAGAATTTGATCCACATGGCTTTTCCAAACCGCTCTGAACGCGATGGATTCTTCCATAGCTCTATCGGGTACCTCCGCTTCTTTTTTGTTTCTCCAAAAAATTGGAAAGAGGTCTTTTAGTGCCAATTGTAGACGGTTGGGTTCCTGATCAAAGTGATTTTTAATGAATTCAACAATTGCTCCTTCTTCCTCTACGGTAGCCCTTGCCTGAAGCTTTCGGAGGTATTCATAAGGAGCTACAAATGCAGAGGAAGCCAATCCATCTAATAGAGCGATAGAAATCGCAATGGGAAGAGCATCCAAGAGGCGATGGATATATTTCAATGCGGTTTCGCGGGTCTTTTTTTCTTGTACCAATTTCCAAAGCAGTTTGGCCAGTTGGTGGATGGGATAAAGTTTAGAAGAGTCATACAACTCTAGGTTATTCTGATCTTTCAACCAGTGTTTGGCCGCTAATCCAATACTGTTGATCGGGTCATTGTTGAGTAGTTCATTGTCTACCTTCAACTCTGTGCAAATCGCATCGCTCAACTGTTGAAACCACGCATCATTCAAACTCCAGCATTCTGCCAATGTTATTTGTGAAAAAAGCCGGGTGTACCGCTCCTCAATGATGGCGGGAAGGTCTGGTATAAAGAAAATGCCTTTCTGTTTGTATTGGGTGAGCAGTTCAAACTGCTTGGTGAGAAAGTAAGGTTTGTGGCTCCAAAAAAAGTTGACGTACCTGTTCCTGATCTCCGGAGAGAAAAAAGACAACACATTGCATTCGTATCCCTGGTTCGTAGTGTCCTTCTGAAATCCAAGTTGACATTCGGTCAAAATGATTTCCTTGTGCGCTTCCCAGTATTCCTGAGTAGCAACCGTTTGATAGACGATAGAATGGTTCTTTTTCTTGGCATTTTTTGCATCAACCTCTTGCTTAGCGTGCTGCTTTTCTGGTACTACTATCTCTTGGGGTAAATTTGGAAGAAGAACCTCGGTTAAAAAGATAAATTGACGAAAATTGATTCCTGAAAAGAAAGTGCCGATGAAGTGGACCAAATGATGTAAAGGAGTTTGTTCAAGAAACGGTTTGCGACCGACATCACTAGCTTCAAATCTTGGTTGATGTTGTGCAGGCTGCCAAAGGGAGAAGCCTAAATCCGATACTTCATATTGGGAGGGAGAAGGTATAAACCCCTGGTCATTAGAAATAATCAAATAGAGGTTATTGTCCCGGAGTTCGGCCAAAAGCGCTTGAAGGGCAAATGGTCGGGGAAAAAGGCTATTGAGAAAAACTTTATCATGGTTTTGGGTAATATTCGTTTCAATGACGAAGGCGTGATTCGCTTGTTTTACCAAAAGTTTGTTGCAGCCAAAACCCAGTAAGGTAAACTTGTGTTTCTTTTTTACCGTATCGAAGGAAAGTAAAGAAGACGCTTTGGCCTGTTTTTCAGTCCTGAGCTTGTCGATTAGTTTTTGCACCGCCTCTCGGCTAAGGGTAGGACTGGAACTTGAAATGAATAGCACCCGTTTGTGCATTAGGTGTTGAAAGTAAATTGATAGTTCTTCCTCTCGAATAGCATGGTGTTGGATGTCAAAGTGGGGAAAGGAGGACCGAATGTCGGAAAGAACAACTTTTTTGTTCTGGGGGTTGATGAATACATTTTGCCCCGAAACGGTCTCAATTTTCACTTCTTTCTCTACCACAGGAGCTGTTTTGTCGGTATTATCAAATTGATCTTTACGGGTATTCTCGACTTGCGGCCTCTTTTCGGCCCTTGTTTTTCTCGATAAAAAGCCAAACAAATTGCTTCGTCTTTTAAAATCCTTAGCCGATTTGGATGTCTCCATGTTTGCTTTCGATGTGCTCGATGTATTTTCCGTGGCTTCCTTTAATTTCGACATGTTTTTGACCTCCGTTTTCATTGGTATTCTTGTGAGTTTCAACTTTCACACTGTTGAGGTGAATTTGCTCAAAAATTTGAATGGCCATCTCCGGTGGATCATCCATCCATTTCAAACCAGAAACCTCTTTGGGAAGCATTTCCAACAGTTCGGGAATAGCATGGTCATAAATTAATAGAGGAGGAAGGCTACTCAACGATTCGGCAGTGGATTGAATAACTTCAAATTCTACACTTGATTTTTGATCCAATTCGTAGTTGGAGGTAAGGATCAAAATGAGTTGTTGCCCTTCTTCCAGCATCTTTTTAAACCTGACCTTGGGGTTCAGATCATCAGCGGGCAAAATCGATTCTTCAAAGTGAAGTCTTGGTAAGTAGGAGCGGAGTGCTTCGGCGATGTGGGAGGCTTCATCAGCATAACTGAGCACAAATTTTATGGACGCTTGCATGAGGATTATTTTGAACGAAATAACCTCATAGCGCGATAGAAATAAATCCCTTAAATCGGGTAGCGGTATACTTATATTTAGTAGGGTGTTTTTACGGTGTCAACTATTGTGATAGAATAATTCCGTTTTCTACCGCATAGCGCACTAAGCCCAAGGAGCTTTTAACCCCTAATTTTTCAATCATGTTTTTCTTGTGTGCGTTCACCGTATTTTCCGCAATGTTTAGTTGCTGGGCTATTTCCTTCGCTGATAAATCTTGTGCGAGGTGCTTCAATACTTCAATTTCTCGCAGGGTGAGAGCATCCTGGGCCGCAACAAAATTAGGTCGGTTTTGCTTCTGAAGCACATTCACCATCAAGTCGGTTACTTCTTGCGAAAAATAGCGCCCGCCAGCGGCTACGGTCTCAATCGCTTCGACGAGTTCAGCCTTTCCTACATTTTTGATGAGGTATCCGGATAGGCCAAGATTTACGGCATCGGCAACAAAGCTTTCTTCATAAGAAACCGTCAAAATCAATATTTTCGTTTGTGGATACAGTGGGCCAATTTCTCTGGCAAAGTCCAATCCTGATACAATTTCAGCACTTCTTTTTTTGCGGAAACCAATATCTAACAGCAATACTTCCGGTTGAAAACTTTCCAATTGTGCAAAGATAGATTGCTTGTCAGTGGCACCTTTTACAATAAAACGATGTTCTGATTCCAATAAACCAACAATTCCGTCAATAATCAGTTGGTGGTCATCTGCTACCAGTAATTTAATAGTGTTCATCAGCTGCACAGTTCACTTGATTAATGAATATAGTGGTGCCCTTTCCCGGTATGGATTCAAGGGATAGTTGGCCGCCTAAATCTTTTACCCTGGTTCTAATATTCTCTAAACCAAGGCCTTGTGATTGTTCCGAAAGGGAGAATCCAGAGCCATTGTCCACCACAGCAAGTGATAATATATCTGCCTCTACCTCTATTTTAATGGTAATATGCGTGGCCTTGGCATGTCTTAAGATATTTCCCATGAGTTCTTCCAAAATGCGGTAAAGATTTACCTCGATGAATTTAGGAAGTCGTTGAATCCAATCCGAGTGGGAGAACTCTACTTGGAGATCGGAGGATGACTTTACGTTGTTGAGCAACTCGGTGACTGCTTTTATCAAGCCATATGTTTCCAGTGTTCTTGGATGCATTGCGTGAACAATTCTCCGAATACTTTCAAAGGCCTGGTCCAATAGAGAAATGGAGCGTGCTTGCCTTTCCACGCTTTTGGGATCGTTTAAACTTTCAGATACTCCTTCAAAACCCATTCGGGCAGCAACCAATTGAACGCTTAAACTATCGTGGATTTCGGCTGCTATACGACCCCGCTCATTTTCTTGCCCAATCAGCATGGCACGTATGGACTTAGCTTCTTGTTCTTTTCGGAGCTGATTGAATCGTTGTTCAGAGGCCAACCTTTTTATGTTTTGTTGATTACTGAATAGAGCAAGCACCAATAAAATTAAAATGAGAGCTGTCACCAGAGCCAAGGCGATGTTCCAAACTCTACGCGCACTTATTTCTGCTTGATTTTGTTCAATTTGCGCTTGTTGGATTTTTAGCTGGCTCTGTGCTTCCTGGTACTGCAACTCTAATTCCTTGGCTTTGCTCAACTCTGCAAAGTGCAGCTCTTTGGCAGAAATCAGCTGTTGGTGCAACTCGAATGCCTTTTCAAATTGATTCAGTTGAGCATACCCATTGGCCAGATTGGAGAGTACCTCGTCAATGATAAGGTAATGACCAATATCCTCCACAATGGCGTAGGCTTGCTCCAGCAATCCTACACCCAGTTCTGGTTGGTTATTAAAGATAAGAAGCTTGCCCAGGTTGTTTAAAACTTCCGCTTCCCCCCTTTGATTTCCTAACGTTCTTTGGGCATTCAGGCCTTTATCATACCAAGATCGGGATTTTTCTAAATTTCCTAATTCTTCATTGCTTACGCCCAGGTTATTATAAGCATTGGCCAACCCAGGGGTATATCTCAATTCTTCAAACAGCTGAATACTTTGGAGGTAAAACTGCCTGGAGTGGTTCCAATTTTGCCGCCGAATAGCAATGTTTCCTAAGTTTTGAAGTGCTTTGCCTTGGTTGAGCAGACTCCCCGTCTTCTTAAAAATAGACAAGCTTTGTTGGTAAAAAGTATGGGCTTTTTCATCGGCACCTGCACTTTCGAAATAGTTTCCCAAACTCAAGTAAGATTCGCCTATTCCCTGAGGATTTTTAAGCGATTCATTGTAGCTTAACCCTTCGTATAAATATTCTAATCCGACTTGATAATTGCCCAGGTTTTTATTGACCAGGCCCAGATGGTTGGCTACTTTGGCCAATTCCAACGTGTCGCCAATTTTCACCAGGTATTGGTAGGCTTCTTCATAATAATTTAGGGCAGCGCCATACGCACCCGCTTTTCTATGCAGGTTGCCAAGATTGTTGAGCGATCTGCTGATCAGCAAAGTATCGCCTATCCTTCTGCGAATGCTTAGTCCTACTTCGAAATAATGTTTCGCGCTATCCTTACTACCTAAATTTTTAAAATTGACTCCAATGATATTGGCAAAAATGGAATGAGTTCTTGGATCATCTCTTGAGAAATAATAGCCCTTTTTAGCCAGCGAGAGCGACTGCGATGGATCACTTCCCCGTAGCTGCCAAGCAGTTTGAATAAGAGAATCTAAGTTTTGTGACCTTAAGAGCAGGGGCAGGAAGATGGCTATGAGCAAAACATAAGATCGATGCATATTTCAATTTTCTATCGGGCTTATGTGCAAAAGCCACAACAGGTTAAACAATTGGCATGGAATCGCCTTCAACTTCTTCTTGAGTAAGCACATTTCCGCCACCTCCAGCTTGAGTAGCGTTTAGAAGAATACCACTCTCCAAGATATCAATTTGAAGATTAAAAAATGCATCAGGTCCGGTTGGTAGTTGATCAAGTGCTACATGGATAGCGTTCGAAACATGAGAAGAAAGTGAGTTCACCCTTTGTGGAAGTGCTTTGAGGTGAAGGGATAGCTTGAATGCATTGTTTCCAGAATTTGTTCCTTCAAAATCTGACGAAATCAGAGCATACACTTTTTGATCCGTGTTGAAAGTACAACTCGCGATATAGCCGTTAAATGTGGAGTTGATAACTTCAATTAATCTAAGTTGTGGTGAAATATTCATGTTAACTTTTTGATCAAATTTCTTACTTATGGAGCATGAAGGAAATACTGATTTAGGGTAGCGAACTACTTAGATATGGTTAGGTATCAAATGGCATGCTGCTTTGAAATAGTAACCCAAATCGGCATGGATTCAGACCTGTCAACTTTTTAAGGATGTGACAGATGTCTTTCAATAGGAGACGGCCTCCCATTTCCTACTCAACTTGGCGCCAACTCTTTTCGGTTGTTTACTTTTGCCCCGCTCTTTCCAGCTAAGGAGGGATGCTTTGCAACAGGGAGCTTATGCCAAGAAGACCACGCAACAAATTCGTTAACCGGGGAGAGATTATTGAGATCCTCATTGAAGACTATGCTTTTGGAGGCAAAGGCATCGGTAGAATTCGCAACGAACACGGGGAGTTTGTGGTGTTTGTACCCAATACCTTACCCGGACAACGGGTGAAGGCTCAGGTAAAGAAATCGAGTAAGAAGTACGCAGAGTGCAAGTTGTTTGCCGTGTTGGAACCTTCGCCCGATGAGGTAGAAGTGCCTTATCAGAAGATTCCGGGAGCGCCTTACATTAAGCTACCGATCGATAAACAGCATTCTTATAAGAAAGACAGCACCTTAGAGTTGTTCAAGCGCATCGGCAAGGTGGCAGACATCGAAGCGAAGAGGGACGAGTTGGTGAAGTCGCCGGCCACCTTTCACTACCGCAACAAGATGGAGTACAGCTTTTCGGCCATTGGCTACGACCAGGAGCAGAAAACGGATATTGATGCTTTTACCCTCGGTTTTAAAAAGATGGGCACTTGGTGGTGTGCGGAAGACCTGAACCGCGATTCGGGCATGTTTGACAAGGCGGTGGAAGACAAGCTGCAATTGATCAAAGCATATTGTCAAAATACCGGACTGGCTCCCTGGCATGCTCCTCGGAAAGAGGGTTTCTTTCGGCACTTTGTCGTGCGGAAATCCTTCAAAACCAATCGCCTGTTGTTCAATCTGGTGACCACATCTTATGAATTGCCTCAATTTGACCTAAAGGCATTCGCCGATTTCTTGGTGGAACACTTTGGCGATCGGGTAGCCGGGCTTTTGCACACCACCAACGATGAAGTGGGCGACCGCACCATTGCCACCAACGG
>CALCCE010000217.1 GCA_937899835.1 uncultured Flavobacteriales bacterium
GGCCTGGGTTACCGAATCAGAAATCTGAGGGTTTACACGAAATAGAGGTTTTGGTTGAGTGTCAGACATTTTAGTAGTTTTTAAGAGTTAAAAAAAGAAGCGAACCGCACGCTATCACTAAAGATCTCAAGGCGCGGTTTTACGCCAAATCAGGAATTGAATATTTTGCTGGTTCCTACTGCCGTAGAAGCAGTATCAATAGCATAAAGTTTGGCTACGCCCATGGTAGTAGCGGTTTGTGCCGTTACATTGGTTTGCTGCTGCAACGTGGTGGCATTGTGAGCTGCGTTGGCCAAAGACTGGGCAGTAGCCTGGTAAAGGTTGCTCAGGGCCATGGCAGGCGAATCACCCAAGACATTGGTATTGGCTTGGGTCACCGAATCGGAAATTTGAGGATTGACACGAAATAGAATATCTAGTTTTTCTGTAGACATTTCAGTAGGTTTTAAGAGTTAAAAAAATACAAACCGCACTCTGGCAAAGAAGATTTCAAAGCGCGGTTTTACGCCAAAATCAGGAATTGAATATTTCGCGGGTTCCTACCGCAGTAGCGGCCGTATCAATGGCATACAGTGTGGCCACACCCATGGTAGTAGCAGTTTGTGCCGTTACGTTGGTTTGCTGCTGTGTGGTGGTGGCATTGTGCGCGGCATTGCTCAGCGCTTGGGCCGTAGCCTGGTAGAGGTTGCTCAGGGCCATGGCGGGCGAATCGCCCAGCACTTTGGTATTGGTCTGGGTCACCGAATCAGTGATCTGACTGCTTACAGTTGTTGGAAAAGACATTTGAATTGGTATTTATAGTTTTGGTATTTGGTTGATGATTTACTTGGCCAGCGCCAGGATAATTTTGCTCCCGGCTGTACCAATGGCCTCCGCCACAAGGTTTCCATTTTGTTGGGCATTGGTGCAATTGAGCATGGCTTGCCCCAAAGCGTGACCAGCGGCCTGATAGAGGTTGCCCATGGCTATGGAGGGCGACAAACCCACCGTTTGGGCATTGATTTGTGAAATGTTTGCATGGATTTCTTTGCTCATGAAACTTTGGTCTTAGGTTGAGTTGCTTCGTTCGTTTTTAGAATCCGCCACCGGGCCAGGACACCGTTTTGGGAGCGCATACGCAAGGGGTGTTTCTACATTCTGCGCAGCGGTGCGTTGTATCGTTGGCTGATGCCGCATTTGCTTCTTCTTCGTTTGTAGCCGGAATTTGAGCCGGCTCCGGGGCCGCTTTTTGAGGCACAGCATTCAAAATCCGCGACACGGTAGCTGTGGTAGCCGCATTGTTGCTCATTTGCGCATTTTGCTGAGCCGAGATGGCGTTGTGCAAAGCCATGCCAATGGTTTCGGTCAACACGTTGTCCAGAATGGTCATCGAGGGAGAGTTCTCCTCATGGTTGAGGATTTGAATCACCGGCTTGAAATCAAATTCTGAAGTAGAAGATTCTGAATTAGAGCTTGACATATCGGTAGGGGTTTAAAGCGTTTGTGCTTGTTTGAATTGAATCGCTTGGGGCAGCATGATGACGCGCCCATTGGCAGACAAAAAGAGACTAGCATTAAAAAGCGAGTTGGCAACCTCCAGGCGAATTCCGCTGCCATCTTGCGCTACTTGAGTGGCGGCCAATACACCCGTCACCAGTTCGGTGTGTACCCGCCTTAGTTGCCCCAACATCTGCTGTTGCAGTTTTTCCACCTTCAGTTTGTCTGGGTCTTGCAGCTCCTCGGGAAAGTTGAGGGCCATGTGGTACAAGGCAGCCGCCCGGTTGCCAAAACCAACATAATTAACCTGTGCAATGGCAGCTAACAGTTCCTCGAAAGAAATTTCACCGGGAAAATAGTAGCCGATTTGTACAGAAAAGATCAGCGCGTTGGCTACCACATTAAGTTTAAGATAGAGGTCTTTTAATTGCTGAATACTAAGCTTCTCTTTGCCTTTCATCAACTCTATGGCAAATCGGCATAGGCTCACAAACTCGGTGCAGGTGACGGAATTATCATTGGCAAATTGAACTGCCTCTTTGAATATCGTTTCCAACCCACTGCCAAATTTCGAATGTTCCTTTTGAAGTTTTAGCAGCTCCAGGCGATCACTAAACGAGAGGCCGTTGGTCCAGAACTCATCCTTCAGCCCCATGCTCTTCAACCAAGCATCAATCGGTTTTAGGTCTTCGTAGGTTTTTAGTTCCTTTTGCTCCAGCATTTCTTTCACAGTAGTTGGAAGCGGTGACTCTTTCTGATGTTTCTTTAAATCTTCTAATTCGAAGTCTGAAAGGTGCATTAACACCCCAAGGTCCAATTGCGTGAATGGAAATTTTACCAAGGTCGTTTCATGAAGCCCTTTCGAAATGCGGTAGAAAAACTGCCGAAAGTTGGTCCCTTCGAAAACCGCTCCACTAGTGGTGGCCCATTCGAACCAGGCTTCACCATCCTTGATGAACTTGAGCAGGTCTCGATAGCGCTTGGGCAGGTCCTTTGACGTTTCGTAAACGGTGTCGTTGATTACGATCATGAGCTTAGGTGTTTTGAGTAGGGTGGATACATTGGGCACACATTTACCCTTTGGTCGAGTAGTTTTGCAGCATCTCCGAAGCCTTGGTGCCAATGGAGTTGAAATTGTTGACCGCCTCCGCATTGATGGCTTTTACCTGGCCCGCCACCGATTGCAAAGCTTCCTCATTGCCGTTGGTCAGGTAGTTGGCCAGTCCCATGCCAATGGCGGCAATGCCCACGGTGTTGGTGTTGCGCAAGTTGTCGGTAGCATCCTGCAACGCTAGTGCTGCCGACTGGGCCACCAATTGGTAGGATTTGGCAGAAGCATTGGTGTTCGGATCGGCATTGTTTGCCGAGGAGGTTGAATCTAAATTATTGGTCATCGGATGGTGTTTTACAGGTTCACTTAGGCTTGTTTTTAAATCTTTTTAAAATGGCTGAGCACTTCGGCGGCCTTCGCCCCTGTAAGGGCAAAAGCAGGCGGGCCTTTGAGCGCAATGTCACCCACCTTCTTAATCATGTCGAGATAGATCGGATTTTGCGTTTTCACGTAATTACCAATCAACACGCCGATTGCTGTAGTGCACATGATGTTGAGGTTGCGCAAATTGTCGGTAGCATCCTGCACTGCAATGGCGCAGGCCTGGGCCACCATCTGGTCGGCTTTCCCTACCGCATCGTCAAAGGGTGTTAAGTCGGCCATGGGCTCTTAACCTTGGGCCTCAGTTGGCAACCGCTTTGGCAATTTGGGCACAGACTACCGCCAGCGAGGCATTGGAAATCTTTTGTCCGTTTTGTTGGCAGGTGGTGGCATTTTGCATGGCCACGCCAATGGAGTTGGCCATGGCTACGCTGGCCGCTTCGAGGGCTCGTTCGTTCATAATAGCATCTTTTTTCACGCCCGGCGGTGATAGTGGACGCCCGCCGAGGCTGGTTTCTTTTTGCTGCTCGAAGACCCTGGGGCGAGCCAATTCGAAAAGCAACATCACAAATGTAGCAGGCACCTCGGCCACACTTCGGAACATTTGGGCCATCGAGCTACGCATTTCGGCCCTCGTAGAATTTTTTGAAAAAAGCGTTGCCCGCATAGGGCTGTTGCAACTTGCGAAAATCGCCAGGTGACAAGCGGTAGAGGCTGCGAAACGCCCGGCAAAAGTGTGCTGTGTCCGAAAACCCGGTTTCGTAAGCAATCTCCGTAATGCTGTAGTCGGTCGAACACAACAGGTATTCGCCAAACTCCAGACGCAGGTAGCGAACCAGTCGGGCAGGCGGTAAACCTACCACCTCACGCAACCGGCGGGTCAATTGCTTGGGACTCATCAACAGCTGCCGCGCTAAAGCTTCAATGGCCAGTTCCTCGGCAGGAAAAAAGCGCCCGAGCACCTCAAAAAATTCTGCCAACCAAGCGTGCGCAGCCACCAAGGCTTCCCACTCTCCTTCCGGAGCTTGCCCCGGTGGATAAGGCCCCCGGTAGTTTCGGGGTCGATCACCCGCAAACCGGTGTTGGTATTCGGCCGGTGAACAGCCGTATACCGAGCGAAAGGCTGCCGTAAAAGCCGTCGGTTGTCGAAACCCTACTGCATAGGCCACTTCTTTCACCAGCAGTTGTTGATCTTGCAGCAAACTGGCTGCTTTTTGCAAACGATACGTACGAATCAATTGCCCCGGCGATACCTTGGCGCTTTTGCGCAGCAAGCGCTTGAGGTGCGTGGGGCTCACTCCGATTTCTTGTGCCAGTTGCGGCACGCCGAATTGTGGGTTGGAGGCGTTGGCCGCAATAATGGCAGCCACCGATTGGAGCAAAGCCCCGCCAAAACCATCGTGGTTGGCCGGCTGCTCCGAAGAAAATAAATCCATGGGAAACGTGTTTGTTCCCGTGCTGCATTGCACGGGCACGTTCCCAGGGCAGTGCGCCTAAAGCAAAGCGCAATCCCATGGCCGTATTCCCCACCACTCTTCCCCACAGCATACACTACCAATCCGCCTCTTAAAAAGCAGTTGATAGGTAGCGGGACAAAAGCGCATATCACGGCCAGGTCACCGCCCAAAAGGCGGCAACAAAGCGTTGAATGGATAATGACCGGGGCGCTATCGCTCCGGTGGGGGGATGTGGAACGACCTGAAAGCGCCAATTACGCCAAGCAGCGGCCACGTGCCAGTTGCTCAGTGAATCAGCGGATTAAAAAGTGGTGGTGGGAATGGGTATGGTGGTGGAAGAACAGCGAACGGGCTAATCGGAAAAAAATCGCGGTTCTATAGCGGATGAGGAGGTAAGAAAGCTCAAATGGGTGTGGTATTGGGTAAGCATATTCTGAAAAGTAAGTGCCCTTAGGAATGGCAATGAATTGATGTGGTGGACCGCAAATCTACCCCAAAGCCACCTTCGCAAGCCCCGTTAAACAGCCTGTTTTAGAAAAGGCACAGTTGTGTGTATTGTTGCAGATCAATTGGTGGGGTGCTATTGATGGCGCCATTCTTTTCAGAGGTGAGGATAGAACAGCTTTTAGTGGTGTTAGCAGCTGTGCAAACGAATTGGTTGAAGGTTGACGTAGAGTCTTTGAAGTTTAACATGGTTAGGATAGCAATTGAAAGATCATGGGTAAAGTGATAAATCCGGGCCCATCGACTGCGCTCTGGGACCGGCATTTAAGATGAAAGATCAAGTCTATCGGCTCAGCCAAAAGGCTGACACGGTCCGCTCTGGGACCGGGATTGGGGATGAAAGATCGGGCCCTTCGACTGCGCTCTGGGACCGGCATTGGGGATTAAAGATGAGAAATCCAGGCCCATTGGCCCAGCCAAAAGGCTGACACAGTTCGCTCAGGGACCGCGAAAACTAAATATTGAGCTGGAAGCGTTAGCCTTTTATCTGATTTGAATTGCACTTTTAAGGCTGCGTCTTGAAAGGGGAAAAGATTCTTTCAAATTCCCCTCCTTACACACAACAATCCCCTTTTTCGCGTGTTATATTTGGTGATTAAATCGAGCTATGGCAAAGAAGAAAAAGGCATTCGACAAACTACAGTGGATTGCCGCATACAAAAGTTTTGTGTTGGAGAAAGGCGAATTGCCAGCCACCGTGCGGGAATTGGCCGAAATGGCGGGACAAACCTTCCCTGATTTTAAAAAGCAGTTTACCGATCTGAGACAGTTGGAAACTGCCGTGATTGCCCTCTACTTCAAGGAGGCGAACGACCTGTTGATGGCCGACGAAAAGTTTGAAGAATATTCCAACAAGGAGAAGCAGCTGGCTTTCCTCTACGTGATGATTGAAAAAGCAGGTGCCGACGAGGTGTTTTTGCAAGAGTTTCAGCGCTTGAAAAAGACGGATCGCGGCTTTGCGGTTCGTTTGATGCGCTTTCTCAACCGCCAGGAACTCAGCTGGGCTGAATTGAGCTGGGGTGCCAGCACTGCCGAGCGGGTGGGTGTTAACCCCAAGCAGGCCGCACTCATTCAACATGCCCTGAGTACCCTAATGTTTTTTTTAAAAGACTACAGCGAAGAGAAACAAGACACGGATGCCTACATCGAAAAAACCACCGATGTGTTGTACCGGCTTACCGATACCAGTACGGTGCGCAGCATGGTAGATTTGGGCAAGTTTTTGTTCTCTCGCCGTAAAACCACATTTAGCTGGGAGTAAGCACATGGGACAAGACAAGATTGCCGTTTCGAAATACCAGCGGGCGGGCAAACTGGTGAATACCGGAGCCAAGGTGGGTGCTAACTATATGAAGCATTACGCCAAAAAGCTAACCGGATCCAAAGCCACCAAACAAGATTTAGAGGAAGAAAACGCCAAAGACGATTATTCTGCTTTTAGCGAACTGAAAGGTGGTCCACTCAAAGTAGCGCAAATGTTGAGCATGGGCGATCAGGTATTACCGAAAGCCTATGTGGATCAATTTGCCCTGGCCCAAAATCAGGTCACTCCCCTATCCTTGCCTTTGGTGCGCAAAACCTTTCGCAAGTACTTTGAAAAAGATCCCTTACAACTCTTCGACGAGTTTAGCACCGAAGCGGTTAATGCCGCTTCCATTGGTCAGGTTCACAAAGGCCGCAAAGGCAAACAGGAGTTTGCGATTAAAATCCAATACCCTGGGGTTGCCGACAGCCTTCAAAGCGATTTGCGCCTCATTGCCCCCATTGCTACCCGTTTTTTGGGTTTGAAGAAAAAAGAGGTGGCGCCTTACTTTGAAGAAGTAGAGCGCAAACTGATGGAAGAAACCGATTACCGGAAAGAACTGCAAAATGCAAACGAGATCATTTCTGGTTGTGGCAATTTAGAAGGCATTCATTTTCCGGAATTCGACCCACAGCTTTCTACCGACCGCATCATTACTATGACCTGGCTCAAGGGCCTTTCACTCAACGATTGGTTGGCTACCGATCCTTCGCAGGAAGACCGTAACCGTATTGGCCAGTTGTTGTGGGATTTTTACCAACACCAATTCCACCTGCTTCGCGTCATTCATGCCGACCCCCATCCAGGCAACTTCATCATCACTCCCGAAAACGAATTGGGGGTCATTGATTTTGGTTGTATAAAACACATTCCATCCGATTTTTATGCGTCTTACGAAAAGTTGATGCGCAGCGGCCAAGAACAAGACTCTCCCGAATTGATTGATGCTTTGTTTGCCCTGGAATTGCTGCACGATGGCGACAGCGAAAAAGATCAGGCCACCATTATGGGCGTTTTTGGTTCCATGTTTCAGCTGGTGGGGCAGCCCTTCTACAGCGAAACCTTCGACTTTAGCAACGATAGCTTTTTCGAAAAGATTTACTCTACGGGCATGGCCCTTTCTAAAGACTCTTCTTACCGGAATTTGTCGGCACGGGGCTCAAGGCATTTTATCTATTTCAACCGTACCTATTTTGGCTTGTATCAATTGTTGCACCAGCTAAAAGCCAACATTCATACTGGTCAATGGACCTTTATTGCCGCTTGAACCCCAGGCAGGTTTTACTTCGGTCAAAGTCTGAAATAAAAAGAGAGAGCCATTCCCGAAGGAATAACCCTCTCATCCATCACCCTTAGGGGTTATTATCGAACCATCACTTTTTGTTGGTACTGAGGAGCTTCTGCTGCATGAAGTACCAGCAGATAGGTCCCCATGGGTAGTTGGCGCTGGACAACCACCTCTTGTCCGCTACCGAGAGAAGCCATGGGCATCCGGGCAATGGTGCGGCCAGAAAGGTCGAACAGTTCGAGAAAGGCGGGTAAGCTCTTCCCTTCTCCGGTATATTGGAGCACCAGCTTGGAGGACCCTGCTGGCGCATAAGCTTTCCAACATTTCATTTGATCTTCCGCCTGCGCTGCAAACGGGTCAGTGGCCCTCCGCAACACAGGCCCAGGTGGAGTAGTAATTGTGCATGGTGGACCATAAGTTCCCCAAGACCCGTCAATGAACGGTCTGATGCGCATGCTGTAGGTTGTAGATGCCTGAATTCCACTGATCCATCCCAGGAGCAGCAAGGCGGATGGTGCGTTGCGTTCATCAACAATCACATTGTTTTGTAAATCAGTGAGCTCAAACTGGTAATCGGTCGCAGCAGGTACCCCATCGTAAAAAAGGTAGGTTGACCAACTGGCTATTGTTTGGTTGCATTGATTGGGCAGCAACTGCGTGGTGGGTGGGTCGGGCGTGGAAATCAAACAGGAATCACCGTATTCGGCAAATTCGCTGCCAAAAGCCGCTTTCACCCGAATGGAATAAGTGGTATTGTAGGCTACTCCAGGAATGAACTCCATGCGAAAGTTGGGCCAAGGGCCACCGCGGTCATATATGATGGAAGGGCCCAAAAGTGGTGTGATTTCAAAACGGTAATCGGCTGCACCTGGTATCGAGTTCACATTTAGCCATTCATCCAAACTAGCTACCGTATCGTTGCAATTTATAGGGACGAATTGTGTAACCGGCAATTCGGGCGGTGTGGTAAGCATACAGGTCGGTCCGTAATCGGTCCAAATGCCATTTACCTCGGCGGCAATAGCAACGGCATAAGTAGCATTGGATGCAATGCCCATGGCCTGGCTCAATTGGAAATTGGCGGCTGACCAATTTTTGAAAATCGGATGATCTACTCCGGCAGAGTCCAACACCTGAATGCGGTAGGCAGAAGCTCCGGACACTCCGGTATAATAAACGTATTGATTGACGGAACTTAGCGTATCGTTGCATTGCTGATTGGAAATAAATGCCGAGGGCAAAGAAGCTACATAGCAAGGCAGCGTATCGCCTTGAGCTACCCAAAATTCGGCTTGTGTACCCAAACCGCTCACTATCACTTTCCCATAGCGCAAGGTGCCGTTCGAATTGGGAGCTACTGAAACAACCAAGGTGGTGCTGCTGCTGCCACTATTCGGACTGACCGTAATCCAAGCACTGTCGGTTGATGCCGTCCAGGGAGCTCCCGAAATCACCTGCAGGGTGTCCGAAACCGTATCGCAATCAATGAAAATGGTATCGCGCGAAAACTCGATGGGTGCTATCAAGAAACCTGTTCCAAAATC
>CALCCE010000218.1 GCA_937899835.1 uncultured Flavobacteriales bacterium
CTGGCGGCTACTGCTGTTGCCCTTCCGGCTGACCAATACGACTACCTGCACGTGAAATTGCACCACGAGCAGGCTTTGAAAAGGCTACGGTCGCGCCTGCGGCACAAGCAGCGGGAACTGGCTACGGTGAAGCGTTGCCTGGCCATCGACCGGTCTACGGTGGGAGCGCTTGCCAATCAAATCAGCAACTGGCAAACCATTGTCGACCTGCTTGAAGCATCTCCTGCCGTGCAGCAAAACGCCCTCGAATCGTTGCAGGAGTTTCAGGAAAGTTTCCGCAAGAAGGACCGCATGGCCTTGCTTTGGGCGCAACGCTTTACGTTTGAAATGGAAGACGAAATTCAATTGATCCAACGCGAGATCGCTTCGCGGGTGCAATTGCTAAAAGCGGCTGAAGCCAAAGCAGCAGCTTTGAAAGCGCAGCTGCAAGCTGTAGAAGGGGCAAAAAAAGTCCGCACGACTGTTCCACCGCCCCAGCCAAAAGCGTGGCAGGAGGCACCCCAAACGCATACCAACGCTCCGCCCGAACCGGAAGCACCGGAAAGCCTTAACGCACCGCGACCCAACCATCAAGTTTCAACTTCGTCCAATACTGCTTACAGGAGGAAGCCTGGTGAAGGCGAAACGGAGCGCTAAGCTCTTGTTTGTTCGATTTGCGGGTAAGGTGTGCTTCTAACGGTTTGATTGGGGTGTACCTCCCCAAGCGATTCTATCTTTCCTCCCCAGACTACCGAGAAATTTGTGCGGCAACAACTGGTCAATTTTTACAATAGCTGGCAACTGATTTGTAGACTCCTGCCAACGCCTGTAGTTTTGTACTGTTTCTTAGGGGGCAACCCGACCAAGTTCACAACACTTTGCCACAGCTTCTTCCGCGTAGCGTTTTGGGAGTATTCCTTTGCTCCTTGGTTTTTTCCGTCAATCTGTATGGGCAGTCGCCGGTATTCAAAAACTATTCTACGAAGGAGGGACTGCCCAGTGCGGAGGTGTTTCAAATCAAAAAAGCCAAAGACGGCAGTTTGTGGTTTGCCACCAACGAAGGTGTGGCACGCTTCGATGGACATGCCTTCAAAACCTTCGGAGTTGCCGAAGGCTTGATTGACCCGACGGTGTTCTCCTTGGACATTGATAAAGATGGGGTAGTTTGGGTCAACAGCTACACCGAAGGGATTTATAGCATCAAAGGCGATAGTGCCCGACCCATTCAGCAAAATGACGCTGTAAAAAAGTGGACCTCTGAAAACACGGTTGTCTCGCTAATCCACCGGCGAGACACGTTGTGGATAGGGTTGAACTACAGTGCCCCAAAGATGATTGTGGGGGACTCTCAGGTTTTCGATATTGCTCCCCATCCAGATTCAGGTTTGATTAAGTCTTATGCCATTGAAGTTTCTCCCGGAGAATACCTTTACGGTGGAACTTTTGGCAATTCTACTGTTTTAAACTTTGAAGTATACCCACTGAAAGAAAAGGCAACCAGGGTGGTACTTCCCTTCCCGGGATATATGTCTTACATCGGCCTCGTTTCATGCCGGTTGTCCAACGGAGATTGGATAACAACCAAAAACACCGAAGCCTATTGCGTTGGCTCCGATGGATCATATTTCAGATTGCCGCTGCCTGAGTTGTATCCAAAAATTTCTGCCTTCGAAGATAAAAATGGCTACTTATGGGTAGGTACCATCAATAATGGGGTTTGGGTAATGGACCCCGAAAACAATTACAAGGTGATTGGTCATCATTTGCCAAACCTTTCAGTGTCTTCAATTGTAGAAGACCACGAAGGAGGCATTTGGCTTTCTACCCTTCAAGAGGGCATTTTTTACCTACCTGTATCCGAGCTTTCCTACTGGGGTTTAGAAGCGCGTGACCCAGGCGGAAGGGCCAACGCGCTTTGTGTTTATCAGGATGAGCTTCTCATCGCTTCTCACTCGGGCAAAGTGTTGTCGCTAAAGCCCAAGTCGTCCTTTCTTCCCCAAGAAGGTATTCAATTGATCAATGGAGACCTAAGCGCTATCCATAAGCTTGGGGATTCAATTTTGGTGATGGGAGTAGATGGAGGAAGATTGCTTTTGCCTGATAAAAAAATATGGGTACCTCAAAGCAATTGGGCATCAAAAAAGGTAGTGATAACACCACATCATTTGCTAACCATGCACCTCACTCTCAACATTATTGATCGAAAAACGATTACGCACAAGCTGCAGAAGAGAGGCGGTTGCCGGAATCAGGAAATGGTAGTAATTGGCACCGATTTGTGGATTGGTTGCGTCAACGGTTTGATGAGAATCTCTTACCTGGAAAAAGACCCTTTTGCAAAAGCAAATCATTTGCTAGAGGGGCGCGTGCCCGATCTGACACAGGATGAAGGCTTTCTCTATGCGGCCACCGGCTCTCAAGGTGTAGCTATTGTTGATAAACAAAACTTAGAAATAGAATTTATTAATGAAGCTACTGGCCTACCCTCCAACCAATGCCAGCTGATCCATAGGGATTCTGTGGGCAACCTGTGGGTGGTTTCTAAAGCTGGAATCACCCGCCTAAATCGGGTGGGCGAACAATGGACGGTGAGCAAAACCTGGACCTTGGATGATGGTTTGGATGCCGGAACAATAGAGGACCTTCTCGTCTACCAAGATACCCTTTGGGTTGGTGCAGAAGGCGGGGTGTGGTCAATTCCCATCGCAACATCTGGTTTCAACGCTGCCCCTCCACTGTTGACCATCACTTCGGTTGAATTGGTGCAGGGTTCTCAAGCTACTTCTACCGACTTAGCGGCTTTGCAGCACTACAACCGCAACCTGCGCTTCAACTTTGCAGGGATTTCTTTTCGCAATGCCGGCCACCAGCAATACCGTTACCGGATGTTGGGTTTGGACTCGGCTTTTCAAACTACGACCGAGCAAAAAGTGTATTTCCCTGGGCTACCTCCGGGTACTTATACTTTTCAGGTACAAGCGGTCAACAACGATGGTGTTTGGAGTCCCATTGAAGCCCGTTCTTTCACAATTCCTCGCCCCTACTGGCAAACCTGGTGGTTCTATACCTTGCTGTTTTTTGCCTGCTTAGGCATGGTCAGCTCCTTTTTGCTCTACCGGAGCCGAATGCTCAATACGCAACAAAAAATGCAATTGGCTTTGCTGGAGAGTGAACAAAAAGCCCTTTCGGCTCAAATCAATCCCCATTTTTTGTACAACACCATGAACTCGGTGCAGTACTTCGTAACGAAGGCCCAACCTGCCAAGGCAGCTGATCACCTCGCCGACGTGTCGATGCTGATGCGCAAAGTGTTGCAAAACACTTCTTCGTCCTTCGTATCGGTGGCGGAGGAGATCGAAATCCTGGAGCTTTACCTGCATTTGGAGCAAATCCGCTTCGATCATCAATTCGAATACAGCATTGAATACGCTACGGCTCCGTATTGGGAAAAGGTGAAGATTCCTTCCATGGTGGTGCAGCCGCACGTGGAGAATGCCATTTGGCATGGCTTGATGAAAGAAAAACGCAACTCGGGAAAAATCACCATCCGTTTAGAAGAAAATAAAGCGGCTTTGAAATGGATCATTGAAGACAATGGTGTGGGCAGAGAGGCAGCAAAAACGCTGTCTAAACGCTCTGGGAAGCGACACAAAAGCTCTGGTGTACGGCTTACACAAGAGCGGTTAAAAATCTTGAGTCAACAAAGCGGTCAAGGTTATTCGGTAAAGATTATTGATCTTTACGCAGCTGAGAATCAGCCTGCGGGCACGCGGGTTGAGATTTCAATGCCTCCCCATGGATACCACGAACGGTGAAAAAGTGATGGACCACAACACACGCTGATCTTCATCAGTCTGGTTAATTCCATCGAACTTTTTCTATCGGAAAGTGCGGCCCAGGTGAGGGTAAACCTTAGATAACTAACCGATTACTTGAGCTACGCTTCTTTCCTTCCGGCTTTTTTTTAAAGGAATTGCTACAGCTCAAGGTCCGGTAATTGCCTTGCCCCAATGCCTGCTATTACTGCCATAATTGTAGACGATGAAAGAATGGCCCGCGAAAACCTTCAGCGACTGGTTGAAATACACTGTCCGGAAGTAGAAGTGGTCGGCCATTGTTCGAATGTCACTGAAGCCAAAGTAGCGATTCTGGAACGCGACCCTTACCTGTTGTTCCTCGACATTAAAATGCCCGGCGAAAACGGGCTGGAAATGTTGCGCAAGCTCCCCAACCGCAACTTTGCAGTTATTTTTATTACGGCTCATGCCGAATATGCGGTGGATGCCTTCGCTGAAGAAGCGGTGGATTATTTGCTCAAGCCCTTGCACAGCCAACGGCTGAAAGATGCAGTAGCCCGGGTAGTTCGCCAGCAACAAGCTGAAAAGGCGTTGCATACAAAAGGTGAGTTGCCCCACCGCAACCCCTCCAAAGCCTCACCAAAAGTTTCTTTGCCGACCAGCGATGGCATCGAGTTGTTCGATTTGCACTCCATCATTCGGTTTCAAGCCAAGGGCAGCAACACCATTGCCTACATGCTGGATGACCAGCAATTGATCATCCCCCGGAACCTCAAAAAAATTGAGGAGTCGTTGGAAAACGGTCCCTTTGTGCGGGTGCACCACTCTCACCTCGTAAATGTGGATCACATTAAACGCTACTCCCGCACCGATGGTGGTTTTGTCATCATGAAAGATGGTTCGGAGGTAGAAGTTTCCCGCCGAAGAAAAGGGGTGCTGCTCAACGTACTGGCCAGCACCTTGTAGCCAGTAGCTGGAAGACCCGTTTGCCAATTGTTGGCCATTTTGACCACTTGTTGCCGAAAAGCACCAACCGTTTTCTTTAGGAAATCGTTTGCTTCTGTTTTGTTGTTTTACAATTGAAAACACGAAACATCACACACCAAACGAAACCTTTAAAGCCTCAATAAAACCCCAACATAGCCTTCGGCCTCAGCCTCTTTAGGATCGCTTTCTTTTGCCCCTCTTTTATGCTGATTTAGTCCCCCTAAATCAGACCGTTTACTTACCTACTGCAATCGCATGTTCTCCTTGCGAGGCTGGACCGTTGTGCCCTAACTCCAAAGTCATTTTCAATGCCTAACCCCGTGAAAATCACCTTCCCCTCTTTCTTTTGTTTGCTTGCCTTGGCCCTGCTATGGCAGCCTGCTACCCAGGCGCAAACCTATCCGATCAACTGGCGTGGCACCATCAATTGCCAGGTCAACGGCACCCAATTGCACAACCACTTAGGCGGTGGCAGCTGGGATGCCGGTGCTTATTCCAACAATGTATTATACGGTAACCAAAACGGGAGTATCTCCTGGACGGTGACCCAAGCCAACAAACTCAAAGTGGTTGGGTTTAGCGTTGCGCCCAATGTGAACGAAGCCCAGATCGACATCGAATACGGCTTCCGACTACAGGCAGACGGCACCCTGGCTTTTGCCGATAACGGAGCGGCTACGCAACTGAGCGGTCAATCCTATGCGGTTGGAGACCTATTAAAGGTAAGACGAACGGGGTCGAACCTCGAATTACTAAAGAATGGAACCGTGATCCATACGGTGGTGGTTGACCCCACCGAAATTTTGATGGTGGATGCAGCTTTTAAGGATGCGGGTGGCCAATTCGATAATATAGTTTGCGACTTCTCTACCTCGTTCATCAACCTGGATTTTCAACTGACACCGGTAGACCCCATCACCGATCAGGGGCAAATTATTTTAACGGTTTCGGGAGGTGAAAACACCTCTAATTACGACTTCACCTGGGCTGGCCCCGGGATTGTAAACACGAACAGTCAAAATCAAAATGGCCTGGCGGCTGGCACCTACACGGTTTCGGTCACCGATGCGGCCAACCACCTTCAGGTAGCGAATGTAAGTTTAGGTTACGCACCTACCTGGACCGATGGCATCAACATGAGTGGCACTGGCAACCTGGTGAAGAAAGTCAGTCCTGAGTTTGGTTGGGACAATGAAGGCATTCAAACCCACGAGTTGCTTTACCAGTCGCAGAATGGCTGGGTAGAATACACGGTGGATGCCAGTCGCGACCTCCGCATTTTTAGTCTGTGTGAAAACCCCGAAACCAACCTGGCTAACCGGGATGCCATTGAGTACGGTTTTTATTTGACCGCCCGTTCTCACTTGTATTATTGGGAATCGGGAGCTTATGCAAAAATTGGAGATTATGAAACGGGTGACCGGCTGCGTATTGAGCGCACCGGACCCACTATAGTTTACCTGAAAAATGGAGTAGCCTTGCGCACCATTTCAGTCGATGCCAACGAGGTATTGACCTTGCGGGCCAACTTTAGGGAAGCGGATGCCCAAATGGAAGGCTTGCGCACTTCTTTTAAAGAAACCCGGCTCGATTTTCAGCTTTCGGTCACCAACATAGCGTACGACGGCAGCACCTCAGGCGCAGCAGATGCAGGGATTACTGGTGGAACACCGCCCTACACCTACACCTGGTCGGGTGGCAGCACTGGCGCTACTCAAAATGGTTTGACGGATGCTGCATCGCAGCAACTGACGGTGACGGACGCCTTGGGTCGTGCCCACCAGCGCACCGTTGGCGTGGGCTATGCCGTCAACTGGTTGGATTTTCTGAATACACAAGCCTCCAATGGACAACTGATAAAAAACACCGGGTTAACTGCGTGGGATGCCGGGGCCAGCACCAACAACTTGTTGGATGCCAATGATGACGGTTGGGTGGAGTACACGATTGAGAATGCCGCAGATGCAAAAATTTTAGCCCTTACTGCCTGGCCCCACACCGGACTCGATCACCGCAACCTCAACTACGGGTTTTACCTGCACCCCAACCGCAAAATCTACGCACGATGGTTAAACCCTTTGCAGCAAATTGAAGTGGGCACTTATGTGGTGGGCGATGTTTTGCGTATGGAAAAAATAGGCAATACCCTGTATTGGAAGCGCAACGGCACGGTGTTGCACCAACGTACTATTGCTAACCTCGAGCACTTGATAGTTCAAGCCCGCATCAACAACGTTAGCGGAGTGTTTTCGGGGGTGCGGTGCTCTTTTCCAGCGGCTCCTATTCAACTGAGTTTCCAGTCCGGCCCTTATAACTATGCCGACAACCAGGTAGCCGCCACTGTAAGCGCGGCAGGTGGCACTCCTCCTTATACTTATCTGTGGTCTACTGGTCACGTCACCGAAAGTGCCACCTACCTGAACATCGGAGAACATTGTGTTACTGTAACCGATGCTGCCGGCCAAAGCCAAAACAGTTGCGTTTCAGTGGGCCACCGCATCCAATGGCACCAACTGCATCAGGCCATTGCTGTGGAAGATGGGTTTGAAAAAACTTCCTCGGCCGGATTCAACGCGCAAGGAATTTCGGTGAACGAGTTGCCGGCCGGCACAGACGGATGGGTAGAATTTACTGCTGATCAGCGCCAAAACCGCATCCTTAGCTTTAAAGAGTTGCCGCACAATGGGTTCAGCATCAGCGATCAGGATTATGGCATTTTCACGCGACCTTCCGGTGAACTTCGAGTGCGCGAATCCGGCGTGAATACTGTCATTGGCTTCTATCACCCCGGCGATCGGTTCAGACTGGAACGACAAGGCACCACTTTGACGTATTACCAAAACGGGGAAGCCATTCGCACGGTAACCAACGTCAGCACCAGCACCGCCTGGGTCGTAGATGGTTTGGTGTACGAACCAAACGAGCAACTTACCGGGGTACGGGCTGCTTTCGGTCGTCCCGAGTTGAGCGCTACTGCCCAAGTGTATCCCATTGTTCCCGGCACCACCACCGGTGCCATTGATGTGCAAACAACGGGAGGTACTGGCCCCATCAGCATTTTGTGGAACCAATCGAAGCTGAATGAAACGGAGTTTCAGAATGTCTTGAGTGATTTTTCAACTACGACCGGAACCGCAGTAGCTGATTTGAATGTCGCTTATTCTGACTACACCAGCAGCTTGCAGTCCACCTTTAAAGACGGGCTTCACACAGGCTTATATCCCATTAAGGTGGTAGATGCCTGGGGCAGCGAAGTAAAATTGGACCTTGCGCTCACGCCTCAACTTGCCTTTGATGGCCTCACTGGCATGACCGCTAACAACGGTTCTTTTACCAAAACAGCTAATGATGGTTGGCAAACGGCAGGGGTCAATCTTTGGAACCTTGTCCGAGCAAACGAAGACGGTTGGGTGCGTGCCCGTGCTGGCAGTACCAGCGGAAAGGCGGTCATCGGGTTTTCACCCCTTAGCAGCGGCATCAGTGGATACGATCACCTTGCCTATGGCTTTTTGCTGGAAGATGGGGCTATCCGCTTTAGGGAGCTGGGCGAAACCTTTGATGCGCTGATTTCTTATGACGCGGGCGATTTGTTTCACGTTGCTAAATCGGGCAACGAGGTTCAATACTTCCACAACGGCCAGCTTCTTCGGTCAAGTGCTATTGCCTTTCAGGAAGACTGGGTTGCAGATGCCGACATCTTCAGTCAAAACTTCACGCTTTTGTCTACACAGGCTTCCGGGCCGGTAGACCTTCCTCCCTACACCAGCAACCTGAGTTTTGTAGTGACGCGCCCTGAATGCGGTGGTGCCTCTACGGGAAGTATTCAGGCCCAATCGCCCTATTCCTTGTCGGGTCATACGTTTACCTGGAATCAAGGTGTTACCGGCTCCTCGCCAAGTAACCTGTCGCCTGGGGTGTACAATGTGACCATTACCAATGCCTCTGGAGTGACCACTACCCGCAGTTTTGATGTGGATTACCTAATGGCTTGGGCGGGCACCACTGGACCAACCCAAGCCGCGGCTCATGGTACCAATGATTTGGTGCACAACGGTCCGGCCGGTTACACGGGCACAGCAGATGCTGCCAACCTTTCACTGCCCAATGGCAATACGCAGTACTTCACTTTCGACATCGATGCCAGTAAATATGCGGGCCATCAGAACTATACATTGACGTTCACCTTCAAGGAGAATAACAACCCCACCAATGTTTTTGGGTATTTCAGGGATGGGCTATTCCTTTTCGCACATCCCAACTTCAGCAACCCCAACCAAATGGATATCAATGTATATCAGTTGGCCTGGCAAAATGGAGACAACTTCAGTTTCAGGCGCAGCAACAACAACACTTCGTTGGTGGCGCACCATAACGGAAATGTGATTGATGGATACATTGGCCCCCAATTTATCAACAGCACACTTCAATTTTCCGTCACTCAAAACACTCCAAAAAGTCCGATTATTCTTGGCAGGAGCAATCAAGAATGTCAGTTTTTGCCTACCCCAACTTTTGGGCACTTAAAGCCAAAGACTGATGCTTCTTACTATACTTTCCACGATCGGAAACTGCGGTTCAAGTACCAGGAAGAATATGCGGCTGACGGACTGGATCAACTGAAGTACCGCATTTACGAAATCCACCAAAACCAATTGATCGTGGCCCCCAGCAGTTTGGGCGGCCAGCCCTTGTACACCGGCCCTAACCTGGCACTCGAACAAGGCAACAATTGGTTTACGGTCGACCTTCTCCCCTATACTTTGGCGGGTGGTTTCTACCTGTTGGAAGTGGAAGACCCCAAGGGCGAAAAATCCTACTTGAAATTCAAAATCTAATTCCCGATGTCTACAACAAAAATCTTTGGAATGGGCAGCCTGTTGCTGACCCTGCTGGTAGCATCCTGCCAAACTTCACGCCTGAATCCATTGGAATATGCCCACTGGGTGAATAATCCTTCCAACGGCTTGCAGGTGGCAGTAGAAGGCGTAAATGGAAAGCACTTTTTGGCTTATCAGCCACCTGCTTACCAGGCCATTTTGGCACAAAAACCGAAAGACTGGAATGATCCCGCGTTTCGAGCACAGCTCTCTGAAGGGGCCAGCCTACAGATTTATACGCTGTATTTGCCTCCAAGTAAATCATTGCAAGCAAAAAGTTCGGCTTTCGATGCGTCAACCAATCGTTTTTGGATGGTTGATGGAAAAGACACCTTAGAATGTGTGCACCTGCACCCCATCAACGATTTGAAGAACAGCACTACCCTGCTGTTGGGCTTTCCCCGCCTAACCGAAACCGACCAACAAGCCAAAACTTTATTGATCCAGGATATGGCAAATCCAGCTGACCCCTTGGAGATGCACCTTTCTGCAGCAGCGCTTCAAGCCCATGCTAACCTGTTGAACATTTGACCTGACCCCATCATGAATTTAAGACGCATTAGAAAAAGCAAAACCGCTAAAGCATTGGCTGCTCTTTGCAGCTTGTCGATGCTGACGCAAACCCTGGCTCCTACCACCGCCTGGGCACTGACCTCAGGTCCTGCTCAACCCGAATACGGTGGATTCGAACAAATTGGTACAACCGACATGGTTGACCTTTCCACTGGTGACTTTTCCTACAACATTCCATTGATGACCGTTCCTGGTCCCAATGGTGGCTACCCGCTCAACCTTGCCTACAAATCGGGCATTGGCATGGAGCAGGAGGCGAGTTGGGTAGGATTGGGCTGGAGCCTCAACGTAGGTTCGGTCAACCGACAATTGCAGGGACTCCCTGATGACTTCAATGGTGACAAAGTGGAGCATACCATGCACCAACGGCCTTCGACCAACATTACTTTAGATTTACCGGTAGATGTACTAGGGGGTCAAAAAGGTGAAGCCGGTTGGTTGGAATTGACACCGCGTTCTTCCTGCACGGTATATTATAATACCACCAAAGGCCTCGGCTACCGAATTTCAGGATCGGTCACTCCATCGGAGTTGGACGATGTGGATGAAATCGGAGTGCAGCTGGGACTGACACTCGACTCTCAAAACGGTGTTGGTCTATCGGCCTCTTTATCGGGAAAGGCGAAGTACAACAAGTTCTACAACAGAGTGGGCAGCAAATTGAGTTTCAATGCCCGTGAATCTTCTGCCAAACTGGATTTTTATCAAACCGCAGGCTATTCCAAACTCGGGGTGGGCAGCAGCCAAAGCTTTGGTAAAAAAGCTCCTATTCCCAAAGTGAAGATTCCAACCCGAGTCGAAACATTTCCTTTTGGCCTGCGCATCAGCGATGTGAAGGCGCCAAGTGTAAACAGTTCCAAGTTTCCCCGGGCCTGGGACGGCTCGGTATCAAAAACTACGAGCGGTTTGAATGGCGAACCCGCCAAAGTGGTTAGCACAGCTTATGGCTACCTACACACTGAAAAAAAGACCAGCAACGCTGATATGACTGACCTCAGTGTGCAGCCAATTCAGTACACCAAAAAGGTGCCCAACCTGGCACCTGCCAAATACAATTACGATGTGTTTTCGCAAACCGGTCAGGGAACCGGCGGCACTTTCCGGGCCCATCGGCCGGATGTTAGCGTACTCTCGGAGGCAGAGAACAAAACCGACGAACGCACGACCACTACCAATATTGAAGCCGGTGCTGACAAATCTTTTTCCAACATTCATGTGAATTTCGGATACAAAAACGAAACGGCCTCAAGCATCTCTGGCCCTTGGAATACTGGAGGCTCATCCATTACCACTCATGCTTTTCCAGCAGGCGCAACCAATGGCGATGCCCGCTACGAAAACTACTACTTCAAGGCAATGGGCGAACTCACCGGACCGCAAGAGAATGACCACCACCTGCCCAGCTGGGGTCAGGAGCAAGCTTTACGCATTGGCCTCGAAAAAAAGGGGGGACTCACCAACAAATATTGGTCTACGCACAACAATCTCCAGTTTCGCAACAATGCTACGACCAGCCTGAGCGGAGTGACGGCTGAAATGAAACACCAGTCAACCCGTACTCCAAGGGCCAAGGTGATTCAAACACTTAACCAGTTGGAAGCGGCTGAATACGGCATGAGTCAAAATGTAGAATTTGATGACAATGGCAGCACAGTATCGAAGTTTTCAGGCACTCGCCCTGACCACCACATCTCCGAAATTCAAGTGACAGAGCCTGACGGAATGAATTACGTCTACGGCTTACCGGTGTACAACAACAAACAGGTGAGTACTACGATGAGCGTACCGGAAGAAAGCAACTTCAATACGCCTAAAGTAGCCATTAGTTCTACCACTTATCAAAACACCTTTAACCAATACCTGGAACGCACCGAAATGGGGGAATTTGTACACAGTTGGTTGCTAACTGCTGTAGTGGGACCCGATTACAAAGACCTTACTGGTGATGGTCCGTCAGAAGACGACATGGGTTATTGGGCCAAGTTCAATTACAAAAAGATGGACGCCTCCTTTGGCTGGCGGACTCCCTATACCGAGGCCAACTACCAACCGGGTAGTCCTTCTGACTCGCGTGACGATGTAGCCCACTTTACCTACGGTACCCGAGAGCAGTACTACCTCGTTTCTATCGAAACCAAAAGCCACATTGCCGTCTTTCACACTTCCCCCAGAGCAGATGGCCATGAAGCTGCTGGCGAGTTTGCATTGACACGTGGCGTCAACACCTCTTATAAGCTAGACCGGGTTCAACTTTTTACTCAAAAAGAATATGCCAAGTCTCAGCCCATACCTATTAAAACCGCCTACTTTCAATACGATTACTCGCTTTGTAAAGGCGTTCAAAACAACCATAAAGGCCCTCAAGCAGACCCTATAACAGGTCAGGAAATCAACTTGGGGCTGGAAGGTAAGCTTACACTAAAGAGACTCTTTTTCACCTACCGTAACAACGATCGGGGCAAGTTTAGCCCTTACACCTTTGGCTATGGGAATCCGGACAGCCCGGTGGACAACCCACGCTACGAACCGCTCAACATGGATCGCTGGGGGAACTACCAAGCCAACCGAGTAACGGCAGGTCCGAATGGGGATTTGGGCATCTACGGAGCGGTGAGTTACCGAAGCAAGCAGTTTCCATACACCCTACAAAAGCACATCACCCCTTTGATGACGTTTCAGGATGCCGCTGATTACGATCCGGCAGCCGGCCACTGGTCGCTCAAATCGATCGACCTGCCAAGTGGTAGCACCATCAGTATGGACTACGAGAAAGACGATTATGCCTTTGTAGAAGACAAGCGGGCCATGCAGATGCTGGACATTGTGGGCTTTGGTGATGATGTTTCGAATGAAAGCATTGATCACAACCACAACTATTTGCCTCATCGGATGCAACCCAACAACGACCCTTACAATTTGAAGCGACACGCGAAAGACGGCAACTACAAATTGGATGGTGGGAAGAATTTCCGCATCTATTTTGAATTGGAGACGCCTATTTCTTCTGGTTCTACTGCTCAAGGACGGTTTGAACACATCCGCGATCGCTACATCCGCGATTCGAAGAAATTTTATTTCAAAAGTCTGATTGACCTTAAAAATAACCTCGACGATACCGACATCGATTATGTGACCGGCTATTTTGAATTGCCAGAACTCAAGGACCACGCACCGATCCACGGACGTGATTACCTGGGTGCTGTGAAACGGCAAGGCGACCCTTCGGGGGATTACACCATTGGATATTTAACAGTAAAGGGAGTGAAGCTGAACGAAACTAACTGGACTGGTATTTACATCCATCCTTTCCAGGCGGCAGCACTGAAGCACCTGCGTACCAACCGGTCTGAACTGATCCACAACATTGTGGTTCCTGACACTTCGCCAAGGTCACAGTTGACCAACCTGCTGGGCAGCGTACTCAAAAACACGGAAGAGATTTTTTCCAACCTGGTCAGTTTCAATGCCCACAACTACGGAAAGAATTATTGTCGGCATGCCTTTCTCAATGGGGAGTCTGTGATCCGTCTTCACGATGCCGATGGCCGTAAAGTTGGCGGTGGCGATCGGGTAAGAAAAATCAGCATGACCAACAACTGGGCACAAGACCCAATTAGCTATGGTCAGACTTATGATTATACAACGGTAGAAGACGGACAGATCATCAGCACTGGGGTAGCCTATGAGCCTTCTATTGGTGGTGAAGAAAGCGCTTTGCGTCAACCCATTCCCTACAAGGAATCTTCTTTCCTCAAAGCCGATCAAACGCTCTACCTCACCGATCCGATTTTAGAGAGTTACTATCCTGGTGGGAGCGTAACCTACAGCCAGGTGAAGGTGGAGAGCATTGCTCCGGAGCAACACTCCAACAATCCAACGGCCGTGAGCGCTGCTCCTATTACTATTCACCAATTCTATACTGGACGGGATTTCCCCATTGTTTGCAATCAAACCGACATCAATTCGGATGCGCCTATTCGAATTCCAGTGCATGTACCGGGTATTTACTCTACCAACAAAAACCGTTTGGCCCGGTCGCAGGGCTATTCTATTGTACTCAACGACATGAACGGTAAACCAAAAATGACTGAAACCCGGACCCGAGCAGATAATTTGGCGCAGTTGAAATCAAGTCAAGTAATTAGCCGACAGGAATTTGTGTACTTCACCAAAGAAGACTACGTACCGAAACAGCCGAACTACCTCACCAATCGGGTACCGATCCTCACCAGTGCTTCCCAAGCGGATTATGGGGTATTGGGGGAAGATTATGATGTGTTCATACACCTGCACGAACACCGGCGAGTATCCAACGGTGAGGGGCTGGACGGTAACGTTTCCATCACTTTGAGTTCTCCGGTTCCTATTGTGATTCCTGCTCCGATCCCCAACATGTCGGAAACCGAATCGAGCATGAAAACTGCCGTGACAATGAAAGTAATTCATCGGACCGGGATTTTGAAGGAAGTGATTACCACTACCAACGAATCAGTGATTGTGCAAAGTAATGAGGCTTTTGACCCAATTACCGGGCAAGCCATTCTCACGCAGGTGACCAATGAATTTCACGATAAGGTATTCAGCTACACTTATCCTGCCCACTGGTATTACGATGGCTTGGCCAATGCTTCGCAAAATATTGGGTTGACTTTACCTAACCTGATCCACTCTTCGGGTGGTTTGTATTCATTGCCTTCTCCCCTGGTGGCCAACGGCTTGTTTACGCCTGGCGATCTGGTGATGACTGAGGGTGGCGGCATTCGCATCCTGGCTCATGTGGTGGAAAACGCTGCCAACACCATTCGCCTGATTGATATGAATGGAGCACCCATTACGGAGCCCAACCTGGAGGTAAAGGTGATCCGATCTGGTCACAAAAACCAATTGGGGCTGGCAGCAGGCGAACTGACTGCAAAATCAGTCTCTGGAGTAGGTACGGGAAGCGCTGGAGCCTATGTCATCAATGATATTTTGAATGCCTCTGCCATCGAATATACCGATGCCTGGGCCACTTTATGTGGAGAATGCGGTTTCGATCTAAGTCAACAGATCAATCCCTACCAAAACGGCACCAAAGGCCACTGGCGCCCCTACCGGAGCCATGCCTACCTCACCAACCGGAATTACAACAACTCGGTGCAATATGACGGGGTGTATACCGACTTCGTGCCTTTTCCTTGGTTGAATCCCTCTTCAGCATCAACCAAATGGCAAGCAGCCAGCACCATCACTTTGTATTCTCCTTATGGCTTTGAGCTGGAAAACAAGGATGCGTTGGGCAACTATACCTCTGCGCTTTACAGCTATGACGAGTCTTTACCGACTGCGGTAGGCCAAAACTCCCGCCACCGGGAAATGGCTTTCGACAGCTTTGAAGATTACGATTGTGATGATTGTGAAGACACTCATTTTGATTTTAAACCCAACTCCAGTAACGTGAGCACCCAAGAAGCGCATACCGGACGCAAGAGTATCAAGGTTGCGCCTGGACAGAGCATCGAGACCGCTCGAATTATCCGCACTGGTTGCACCAACAATTAAGCCCCAAGAATCATGATTAGATTACCTCAACTTTTGTTGTCGCTCTTGTTTTGCCTGGGCAGCTTTGCCACGGTATGGAGTCAGTATACCGACAACATTACCAACCCCAGTGACGGATACAACACCTTTGGTGGCCTGCACGTAGCCTCGCGTAGCGCCAACCTGGCGCTACAAGCCGGACAAAATGCTGTTATGAACGTCACAGTTATGGCCCAAATCGATAACCAGCAACAGGTGCTTTTCAATGTACCTGCTGGTAGAACGTTGATCGTTCAAGGCTTGAGTGGCAACTCAGGGTTTCAATATTCCGGCATACTCAACGAATCTTCAGCTTTCGCAGGAATTCGAGTACAAGGTGGCGGAAAAGTGGTTTTCTCCAAACTCCAATTTGAAGGGTTTGTCTCCGACATCCCGCTAAGTATGCGCTCTGCCGTAGAGTTAGACGACATGTCGGAGGTCCGTTTTGAGGCTTGCACCTTTCTCAACAACGATATTGGTATCCAATTGGACAATTGTTTTTCAGGAAGCATTAAAAACAATGTTTTTTCTCACGACAATCAACAATTGGCTTGGTATGCGAGCACTTTCTCAGGAAACGTTGGCCGCGGAGTCGGTGTATGGGTCAATCACGGCCCTAACTCAGGTCCGGTTGACATCTTGAAAAACACCTTTTATAGTGGTGCTTCAATTGCTGGCCCAACGGGCACTCAACTGGCTTCTACCGCAGTGGAGGTACGGAACGATGTCACCAACAATGGCCACTTGCGGATCCGATTGAACCAAATCCACTTTCTGGATTTTGGGGTGCGAATCTCGAACCAATCGTCACATACTGGCAGCTTGTTCAATGTACAAACCAACACTTTTCAATCCTTGAAGCGTGGAGTAGCCTTTTACAATGCTTTGCCGCACTGGCAACTCAACAACAATCAATTTTCACTTACAGACATTGACCTGTACCTGGAATATAACCAGGCGATTTCTGGCACTGGTTTCCGCATTATGGATGACCAGAATTTTTCTAACCCAATGTATACTGCATTTAACATTGGAAATCAGTTTTCCACCACTTCTACCTTCCCCATGAGCATTCGGGTGAACAATACCGTGGCTCCTGGCTCCTGGACCATTTTAAGTGGTTTGGACATCAATGGTTATGTGGATGTGGTGAACGGCCCAGCAACATTGATTCGAAGCAGCATCATCCGGCACAGTACTCCCATCATCCACAACAGTAATGGCAACAACAACATTCCTGCCCCACTGGTAAGTAAAGCCTTGCTCAACGGTGGACAAATCAACATCGATTACACTCTGCCGGGCCTGGTAAGCGGGCATGAGGAATACGTGGTAGACGTCTACCGCACCAACAGCATGGGCCACTTGCTGGATTATTTGGGTTCGGCCATCATCAATCCATTGGGAATTCCTGGCCAGGGCTATCAAATGCAAGTGGTAGCTCCTGTGGGGCTAGCTCTGGCTGCGGGCGACCAATTGGCCGTTACCACTACTTCTTCTGCTGTTGGCAGCAACTTGGCATTAGGTACCAGTGAAGTCGTTTATTTCTCCATTGACGATCCCCGAAGTGATTGTGATTGCATCAGTCAGTTTTCTCCCTTGCAAGGCAAAGAGTATGTGCTCAGTGCCTGGGTTAAAGTAGATCAGGGGCGGACTTTGGAAAGTTATGCAGCCGAGGCCAGCATTTCCTTGGAATTCGCCGGAGCTCCCGGAAGCACTCCGAGTTTTTCGCCTTCCGGTCCCATCATCGAGGGGTGGCAAAAGATTGAAGCTCCCTTCACGGTACCAGGAACAGCCACCAACATCCGGGTGAAGCTCAACAACCTGAGTTTGGCCAATCGGGATGTGTTCTTTGACGACATCCGCATCTTCCCCTTTGAGGGCAACATGAAGTCCTTTGTATACGATCCTAGCACTTTTAGGCTGGTGGCAGAATTGGACGAAAACAACCATGCGACCTACTACGTGTACGACGATGAAGGCCAACTGGTGCAAATGAAAAAAGAAACTACCCGTGGCATTCAGACTTTGAGTGAAGGCCGCAGCAGTCGCTATTTACAACCCTAATAAAATTGATTGCGACCATGAAAACTGTGATTTCTGTACTCGGAATGTGCTTGTTGTGCTTAATGGTCTTTGCGCAAGATGCCAAGGAAGATCTAAAAGCCATGCAGGCGGCTTATAAAAACACCCCTCATTTCCAGGCCTCCATCACCATTAAGGGCCTGCAAGAAAACGGCCAGTGGCTTGAACTCGGCACTGGCAAATGGTTGATGCAAGGCCAATCTTATTACTCCACTGGCATGGACAAAGAAATCATCGCCAATGCAGAGGGCAGTTTGGTGGTGGATCACCTGCAACGCGAAATGGTGTATTTCCCAAAGCGTCAGAAGGTCAAACCTATGGCCCAATTCTTTGATATTAACGCGTTGATTACCCAATACGATTCGGTGGTTTACTTGGGCATCCAAGCGAAACGCAAAGGTTATCGTTTCTATCAAAATGGCTCCATTGAGAGCTACGATCTTTGGCTGGATGCCAAAGATCTTTGGTTGCTAGAAGTGAACTACCGCTACGCACCTGAAATGCGTCAAAAAGGCGCTTATTATCAGCAAGTAGTAATCCAATATAGCATCGATATGGAGCACGTTCCGGCGGCTAAACACTTTGCACTGAACCGCTTTGTGACAACTACAGACCGAGGCTTGCAGCCTTTGGCGGAATACACTGACTATTCTTTAACTACCGCAGCTAACTTAGACGATTAACCCCCTACCTACCCCAAAACATTTTATCATGGTGACCCAAATCTTTCATCATTCTCACATAAAGTCATTCTGGACCTTAGTGGTTTTGTTAGGCCTTACCTTTTCCGGCACTGCCGGAGTGCAAACTTTTAGCAACTTCTTGGCCGGGGCCGCCATATCCCCCTCCACCCCTGCACTCGAAGCAGTGGATCAGGCATACAACCAAATGGTCTACACCATCAACTGGCAAAACGAATTCAAAAACCTTAGCACAGAGGGCCGCGCACGCCTCCATTGGGACGCCTCAGGCGATGCTTTTTACAACCAGGCGTGGGCAGTGGAAGTTACCTTTGACGCACAAGGTTGGGACGAAAACGGCCAGCCCTTACCACTGGTAACCGGAGAAAAATTGACGGTGGACTACGATCCTACCCTCAACTACACCAATGAAGCCGTTTGGAGTCTGCCCGGAGCACATCGCTTGCAACTGACCATTACAGCCGTGAGCAACCCTTTGGGCGGGAGTATTTTTGTGCCCCAAGACGTGACCTTGGAAGCAGAGATTGAAGTGGAACGGCAATATGCACTTGATCTTTCCATTCGGCCCAACATCGACCATAGCCCCTTCAGCTTTGCCGACATTCAAGCCAACAACAATCGGGTGACCTTACATTGGAACGCTGTAGAGGGGGCGGAAGCTTACGACCTAGAATTTGTGTATTACCCTCATGCTGACTACCGGTCGTTTCAGCCTTTGTTTCCTTCCCAAATTGAGGACAGGCGCTTTACCCGCATCACAACCAGTAGCAACAGCTATCTTTTGAACCTTGCCTACGACAAAGGCCGGATTTTTTACCGGGTACGCACGGTAGGTTGGGCAGGAGCACAAAACAATGTGCGCCAAACCGGAGACTGGACCGATGCTCAGGATTACATTTCGATTGATGACAATATTCAATGGGATAAAAACTGGCAGTATCAAGCCCAATTTGCAGAAGAAGGCAAACGCAAAGAGGTACTCACTTTTTTCGATGGCACTTACCGGGAGCGCCAGGCAGTAACCTTGCTCAACTCGGAGGATGCCGCTCTGATTGGTGAAATCTATTATGATTTGGAAGGGCGCCCGGCTTTGCAAACGATGCCAGTGCCCGATGTGAATGAAGTAAACAGCAGTGTGGCAGTGAGCAACCGACTCGACTTTTATTCCGGTTTTAACCGAGTGGATGCCCCTAGCACCTCCACTTCTAACCCTTTAACGGTAAATGATCTGGACGTAGCCATGGCGGCCAACAGTTGCGATTTTGAGGCGCTTGGTTTGAGTGAAGATCGAGGTTCAGCTCTTTATTACTCTTCTGAAAACCCACTGAAGCGCTACGATTACCACGCCAATATTCCGATGGCCTATCATTTTGCGCACTCGCAAACCCAATACAACCGCGAGGGGGCTGTTTTTAGAGAGTCCATGCCAGGGGTTTCGCATTCACTGGCTACAGATCATGCGGTTACCTACTTTTCTGCAACTCCTCAGCAAGAAAAATTAGATCGCCTTTTTGGAAATGACGTTGGCTACGCTGAACACTACCGCATGAAGGTCGCAATTGATCCTAACGGGCAGCTTTCGGTGAGCTACGAAAACCTCGCCGGACAAGTTATCGCCACTTCCCTCTCGGGTAACTCGCCCAACCTAAAATCCCTTGGTGTCAACTCCTCTACTCCCATTGTGTTCGATCAGGAAGACCTCAACCAATGGGTAGCAGCGGAGGAAGCCTACGTGGTGGAAAATGACTTTTTGGTCGAGGACGCCTCGGTGGGCTATCCTTTTCATTATTCCGTTTCACCAGGCGTATATACCGACATTTGCAACAATGCCAACGATTGTGTCTATGATTTCATCATTTCCATTTTTGATGAATGCGGTCGCAGGATTTATGACGACAATCCGAGCGATCCTTATACCAAAACCAGTAACTCTGTTGTGCACTTTGCGCAAGTGTTGAGTAGCAGCAGCCCCTCTCCTACTTCCAACGGCAACTTTACGGTACACTTTCCCAAAGTAGGGGTGTATAAAATTGAGAAGCGACTCACCCTCAACCAAGCACACTTTGAGCAGAAGTTGGCCGACTTTGAACACAACTTGCCCTCTTGTCGCACCAAGGCAGACTTGCAAAATACTTTTGATCTCACCCGAGATTATACCAACTGTTTGAGCTGCGAAGACCAGGGCAACTCTACTGAGGATTGTTTCCCGGCCGTAGTGGCCAATTGTGATGCAGCGCTGGAAATGATGGAGCAGGATTTAAGTCCTGGTGGGCAATATTTTGATCCGGTTTGGCTCAACAACTATTTGTGGCCCAACAACCATAGCAACTTTGCACTAATGGGTTTCTTGCAGGCGGATGGTCAAACCCCGATTTCCACTTGGGCCGACCTGGCCAGCCATTGGCGTCCGGAATTTAAAAATGGGTTTGCCAATGCCGTTACTGGCATCTACCCCTCCGGGGCAGCTCGCATGGGAAGCAGCCTGGTAGAGTTTCATCCCGAGTACTGTGGGTACAATTGGTGCCTTGCCACTGCTACTTCCAAAACCTTCGATCTCAACTTGATGCTGGTGGACAACTATGTTGATGCTGCGACATTGGGTTATGTTCCAAATACATATACCGCAAATGCTTGCCCTACTGTGGCAATCGGAAGAGGCATCTACAATGTGGATCCTTTCTTTGATCCCAATGCTGGCCATCCATGGAATGTGGTTACTGCCGCAGGCAACATGACCAACTTCTTAGACCACTGGGATGGCGCTCCCGCTTCTACCTGTTTGTGGAATCAGTCGGCTACTCTGCTCGACCCGGCCTGCACCAGCTGTGCAGACGATCAATGGAATATTTTTAAAGCCCTTTATCTCAGCAGAAAAGACAAAGTTGCCAACCTGGAGCGACTCACCACTTTCAGTTGCGAATATGTGTGTGACGTAACAGAAGCCGAAGAATTACCGGATCGAATTGCCGGTAATTGCGGCAGCTTTCCGGAAGCTGTTGGAAAACAAATCATTTTCGCCAACCCTATTCGGGAGATTGAAACGCAATATGGTCTTAACAACTCTACTTCCTCCGCTTCTTCGAATGATGTATTGGCTTCGTTCGAAAACAACATGAAATTGATGAAGGAGCAATGGGACAACTGTGGCCAGTACGTGACCAATGGTTATTTCAATGAAGTTACCTGTTCAGGACCTGGATGTGCTGACAATCCTTTTGAGTTGGGCAACGTACCTGGTTGGAGCAACGGCGACCCAGTTGGTGTAAGTCATTGCAATTACTCCAACCCGACCTCTTATCATCATAGCACGCCGAGCCTGAACCCTGATTTAAAATCGGCAAGATTCATGTCGGATGCCAGTTGCAACATTGAGGTAATTACAAATACCCTTCAACAACCTTTAACTCCTGGCAATACCTATCAATTCTCCATAAAACTGCGTGCCCATCAAAAACAGTGCATCAGTGACCCAACCCAAAATAGCGAACCTGATATTTTCTTTGCCTTTGCCACTTTGAGTCACTCAGGCACCTTTAGCGGCAATTCCACTACCACAGGTCAACAAAACATTCTTCCAGGCAATGCTACAGTTAGCTACCCAATGGTTGTTACACAGCAAAATGAATGGACCGAATACACCTTAAGCTTTACTCCTAATGAGGCTTTCACGCATTTACATATTTCGCACAACAGTTCTCCTGCGCGTTCATTCTACAGTTGCTATGAACAGTGGATGGATGTGGACAATGTTTCGATTTACGGAGAATGCCCCGATTTTCAACAACACAGCTGTGTGTGCACGCGCCTCAAAGAATCTTTTGATGCCTACAAAGCCGACCACCCGCAGGATACGGATGCCGAAGTTTACACTGAATTAGCAGCCGGAATCAACGCCACCTATGGTTTTCCCAATACGGAGGGCCCGGAAGTGACAGTTGGCATGATCGCCGATTGGATGACGGAATGCGAAACCAATCCGAACTACCCCAACACCCTAAGTGATCCCCCTGCTCCCGGACCACTTCCTGCTATTGTTCTCAACGATTGTTCAGTAGAAAACAACTGCCAGGACGATGTAGATGCTATTGTGGATTATTACACCGAATACTTCTACCGCCAACAATTGAAAGGCGAACGCGAAAAATGGATTCGTGAATACAAGGATGCCTGCTTTGCCAAACCCAGCGCTGGCTCCTTTGGAGAAAGCTTTACCATTGAGGGCCGTGATTTTGAACAGGTAACTACTTTGTATTACTACGATCAGGCGGGGAACATTGTTGGCACTGTTCCTCCTGAAGGAGTGCGCCCGTTGACCGGCATTGCCCTGGCCGCTGTAAAAGCAGAACGTAAATTACCCACCGGAAATCCCGTTTTGCCCAATCACCTGCTTCGGACAGATTATGAATTCAACTCCCTTGATCAAATGGTTGGGCAACGCGTTCCAGATGCTGATGCTGCTCCTGGGTTTGCCTACACCTGTCAATTCTGGTATGACGAAATTGGCCGTTTGACTGTTTCGCAAAAAGCGAAGCAGCAAGCGACAAACGATTACACCTATAATGTATATGATGGCCAGGGACGCATTCAAGAAGTTGGAGAAATACACGCCTCTACAGCACCTACAGCGGCTATTTTGAATCACCCAAATTTCCCAGCCAACTGGGCGGCTCAAGCCAGCGATCGCAGCCAGGTAACACAAACTCATTATGACGTGGCTGTAAGCAACCACCCACAAGAGTATCTGCGTTCAAGGATAGCTGCCAGCACTTACAAAGCCAACTATACTGATCCAGAGCCGCAAACAGCCTATCATTACGATTACGATCCGCACGGCAACGTAAAGACGTTGTATGAAGATCAGACCGAATTGGCTCTTTTAGGTCATGGTACCAAGACCACCTCTTATGAGTATGATCTTATTACTGGCAATGTAAATCAAATGACTTATCAGCCAGGTGCTGCCGATCAGTTCATTCACCGCTACCGCTACGATGCTGACAATCGGACCATCGGTGTTTGGACCTCTAAGGATGGAAAGGTCTGGGATCGCGATGCCCGTTATTTTTACTACCTGCATGGGCCTTTGGCTAGAATTGAAATTGGCCAGGACAAGGTGCAAGGCATCGACTATGCCTATACCATAACGGGATGGTTAAAAGGGGTGAACGGCAATCTGCTAGATCCCAATAGCGAAATGGGTAAGGACGGTTTGGTGAGCACCACTCACTATCCATACAACCCAGATAGAAGCAATGTACATCACAAAATAGCACGAGATGCATTCGGCTATACCTTAGACTACTTTGATGATGGCCAGCAATTGGCTGACTACAACGCCATTAATATGAACCTAACGACTGGTGGCATTGCTCCTCCGAGCTTTTACAACGACCTGGCGAGCTTTTCTCAGGGCGGAAACGATGTCACCGGCAAGAACTTGTACAACGGTAATATTCGCCAAATGGCTACAGCTCTGAGCGATGCCAATGAGCAAACTTTGGTAGCGCAACTCACCAGTTATCAATACGATGTTCTGAATCGACTGACTGAGTTACGGGCGCATCAAACCTCTGGCACCTGGGCTACTACTGCCACTGTAGACGATTACAGAACGCAACTCACTTATGACAAAAACGGGAACATTCTCACCTTGCTGCGCAATGGCAACAGTTCTACCGGACTGGCGATGGACAACCTAAAATACCATTACAACTGGGGAGATCCACTCGCGGAAACCGATCTGCAAAACAATCGGCTCAACTACGTAGTGGATAATGCAGGTGCTTCGGCGTATCCAAGCGATTTAGAAGATCAAAGTGGTTTTTCGGGCAACAACTATGCATACGACCGCAGTGGCAACCTTATTCAAGATCAAAGCGAAGAAATTGCGGCTGTAAAATGGAATTTAAATGGAAAAGTAAGCGAGATCATTCGTAACCCCACGAGTGAAAAACCTGATTTGGAATTTCGTTACGATGCCAATAATCATCGGAGAATCAAAATTGTAAAACACAAATCGGCAGGTGGCGTCTTGGTTCCGGAGCAAGATTGGGGCTACACCTATTACAGTCGGGGGATTGACGGTCAACTTTTTGCGACTTATACCCGAGAAACGAATCAACCCGCCTTTCATACTCCTGGTACTCCCAATTGGCAATGGGAAATTCAATTGCAGGAATTACCGATTTATGGCAACCAGCGAATCGGGCAACTGGAACCTAAGCAATCATTGGGAACCACTCAGTTGGTCAACAGCCAAGCGCAAAATATCGTTTACGGCCCTTCTGCTCCTAAGCGAAATGTAGGCGTCAAACGGTATGAATTAAGCAATCACCTGGGCAATGTTTTGGCGGTTGTTTCAGATCGTCGGATTGCAGTAGAGGACCCCAATTGCAGTTTCTGTCCCACCCTTAGCCACTATATAGCGGATGTGATCAGTTTTACGGATTACTATGCTTTTGGCATGCAAATGCCGGGTAGAAACGGACAAGCGGATTATTCTTTCGGGTTCAACGGAGAACCTATTGATAAAGAAATTTCGAATACCAACAGTTCTATTGCGTTTAAATATCGGTTTTATGATGCGCGGTTGGGTAAGTTTTTCAGCTTGGATCCCTTGCAATCCAGATTTCCGTATTACAGTCCGTATCACTTTTCCTCCAACTCTCCAATAGTCGCCAAGGATCTGGAGGGGTTACAATCCAGTTACCGCCTAAATTATGTTGAAGGCTCAGTGGATATCATCAATGGGCAAGTGGAGCTCAGTGTCCTTAAAAAGAATATCAAAAGATCCAGATGGTCCTATAAACAAGTGAATGGAGCATTGGAGCTTACTGAAGGAGGACTTGCCAAGGTATTTTGTGTTGGATGTGAAGGGCTGTTAACTGATAATCCCTACGGTGGAAAACGAGGAAGCTGGATCATGATCGATATAGGTCCACACATAAAAAGGGTAGAAATTGTTGAGGAAACGGTCATTAAAAACACCTCAAGCTCCAATAACCAGAACAATGAACCCGAGCCAAAGCAAACACCCTGGATAGAAGCCAAAACCTCAAGTGGCACTTCAACAAAAACTGCTGTTAAAAATGTGAGTACGGCATCTGCAGGTGCTCTCACTAATTTGGTTCAAAAAAGGGTGAATGAGGCAAAAAATGCGGGTACCGGCATGCCCAAAACCTCCACTCAAATCAATTCAATAGAGTTAGTTTTTAATAAAGATTTCAGTGGAGACACTGATGCAATAAAACAGCAAGTAAGTGACGCAAATGAAAATAAGATCGCTGTAATTGTAAGAATGGATGAATCAAACGAAGTTCCTGACGGAACTGTTTTTAAGGCTCGGGTTCACTATGAATTACAACCCGAACAAAAAGATGTCTCAGAGTCTGAAACAGAAGTTATAAAGACAAGTGTGATTAGGTTTTTACCTGGAATACAATTTTACTAACTACCTATCAACTATCGGTTGAAGGATTAAGCAAATACAGTTTACTATCCAATTGTCTACAAAAAACTGTAATAAAGGAGTTAACCTAAGAAACTCAAATATCCGGGTGTAGTTTTAAATTACACTCGGATATCAACTCTCATTTGCCCTTGTACACCTTCACTCCTCTC
>CALCCE010000219.1 GCA_937899835.1 uncultured Flavobacteriales bacterium
TAGAGCACTACCTTGACAGGGTAGGGGTCACTGGTTCGAATCCAGTATCACCCACAAAAGAGCGGAGTGTGAGTGCGAAAGCGATCCACTCCTTCCTCGTTCTCAGTCTCAGTCTCGCTCTTCCTATCAAACAGAGCGGAGTGTGAGAGCGTGAGCGATCCAATCCTTCTTCGTTCTCAGTCAAGGTCTCGCTCTTTCTGACAAACAGTGCGGAGTGCGGGAGCGAAAGAGATACAATTCTTCCTTGTTCTCGGCCTCGCTCTTCTAAAAGCCCCTTGATTTCTTTAAGTTTGATTGCCCTCCATGCTTTTTTGATTGATTTCAAATAAGCCAAAACACGTCATCTTCTTTTTACACTTAATTCTAATTGAAATGGGATTTGAATTTCAAAAGTTGACCGTTTACCAGAAAGCGAAGGAGTTTCATGCTATTATTGCTGATGAGGTTCTGGGGCAAGACCAACTAAAACGTTACCACAAAGACCAATTGGGCCGTGCATCTTTCAGTGTCATTTTAAACATTGCTGAGGGATCAAGCAGATTTACCAACCCTTCACGCAAAAATTATATGGTGATTGCAAGAGGCTCATTGTTTGAATGTGTGGCCGCTTTAGAGATATTATCTGATCAAGAACTTATCGCTAATTCCATTTACGAAGGACTTCTAACAAAAGCAGATGAATTGTCACGAATATTGTTTTCGATGATTCGAAACCTGGAAAAGTGAGGAATACGGAATCTGATAAACGAGTAATTTCATAACCATTTTTAAACGCCCTTTCCCGCTTTTACGCGCAAAAAGGCAACGATCCAAAAATGGAAGGCTGCCATTGGCATTTACATCACTGGTGATTACGCAAGTTGCCATTCAATAATCTCCCAAACCTTTTTCTGTTCCGCCGAAAACCATCACTATTGTAGCTCAAATGCCGCCAAGGCGGCTTGGTACTTTTATTGAAATCTAATCCAATACAACATCATGGCTACCATTTCCCTTCATGGCGATCCGATCCATACCCAAGGCGACTTACCTGCAACGGGTACTTCCCTCAGCGATATTGTTTTAACGGGCAGCAACCTCGCCGATTTTCGTATTGCCGATCACGCGGGCAAGCGGATCATCCTCAACATTTTTCCAAGCATCGATACGGGCGTTTGTGCCATATCGGTGCGCAAGTTCAACGAAGATGCCGCTAAACTCGACAACACGGTTGTGATTTGTGTGAGCGAAGACCTGCCATTTGCCCACACCCGCTTTTGCGGAGCCGAGGGCATTGAAAACCTGGTTATGGCCTCCGACTTTCGTCACCACGCCTTTGCCAGCAATGTACCCGTAACCATGACCGATGGCCCATTGGCTGGTTTGCACAGCCGCGCCATCATTGCGCTGGATACCGAAGGTAAAGTGATCTACACCGAGCAAGTGCCCGAAATCGCTCAAGAGCCGAACTATGAAGCAGTGGCGGCCGCTCTGAGTTGAATTGATCCATACATTAAAAGAAAGGGGCCGCTTCTTTGAGCGGCCTTCTTTGTTTTATGGGTCTATCTTTGTGTCTTCTAATACTAATCCCATGTCCAAACTACTGCTCCCGATTTTCTTTGTTGTTTTTTGCGGTTGCTTTTTATCCTTCACCAAGAAAGAAGCGGTTGTTTTTCGCAAAGATGGTGTTGAAATTACGGTTCCGTCCAAATGGAAAATTTCGAAGGAAGCGGAGCATCCGGAAGGCTATTTTGTATCGTTTGAGCGGAAAGGTTTTGGCAGTAGCGGCTTGGTAACCCTGCGTTGGTTCAACAACCAAAAGGACTTAAAATCCATGGCGTCCAACCATCGAGAACAACTGATCGGTGCTTATCAGCGCTTGAAGGCCAACCCACAAATGGGCTTGGTTTCACGGGGACTTTTCAAAGAACACCCCACGCAGGAGTTTACTTATTCCATGTCTTTGATCGGAGTGGGGCATCGAGGGGGCAGCTATTTTTTCAACGCTTGCGGCAAAACCTTCAACATCACCTATCAGGGGGCAGACGAGGATGCTGCCAAAAATGAAGAAGGACTCACCTCCATTCCGCAATCTTTTCGCTGTCAGGCTTCCAATTAAGAAGCTCGAAATAGTGCTTGTGACCTATAGCTATCGCAAAACAAAGCGGCTCCTTTTCCGGTTTATTTAGCTCAATCCAACAGCATGACTCGAATACTTGTCTGGGCCTTTCTTCTTCTTGCCCAAACCACTTTGGCACAGTCCAAAGGCCAATTGATCATCTTCACCCAAAGCGACAAGCCCATATCCCAACATTTTGAGCGAGAATCGCTGCCCAAGATTCAGCAATATGCTCAAGAGCGTGGGCTTCAGATCATCCGCAAAGAGGTGAAAGACGGTGCTCCCGAAGAGGTTACCCTTACCCCACAAATCATTTTTCAAAATCACCTCGGACGGTCCATCTACCGTGGTCGCTACCTCACTATCGATCGGCTCACCAATTTCATTCGCACGGTAACCAATGCGCCTCAAGGGATTGCTACCAATCCGGTGACCCAATATCCAATTACCGAAATCGGCCGCACCATGGTGGGTGCACCGATCAAGATCACCAATTTGGAAGGTGCTTTACCTGAACTTTTTGATGCCGCTGCCTTTGAAAAAGAAGCGAGAACCGCTCTGGCCCAAGGGTTTAAACAACTGCAGGTAAAAGCCAATTTTGATCTTCCTACCCGTGCTCGGCTATTCTATATGGACTACCACCCTTATTTAGGAGAAGATGGTCAGTTTTACCTCAGCGCCAAGCTTTTTTCCATGTTTAGTTGCGCCAAAGAAGTGTACGCAACAGAAACTGCTTTTAAAGGCAGCTGGCAAAATCGGGAGGCCGTTTTTCAGGAAGCGGCTGCGCGTATGGAGGGTATTGCCTTTGCTCAATTGAAAAACCTGAAGGTGGGCGATGCATTCGAAACCATTCCTGGCGATGTGCCTGTGAAGTCCTGGGAAACCTTAGGCTTAAATCTACCCTCAGCCCCTAACAACAAGATACTTGCGGCCGACCTTAAAGGGAAACTGCCCAACTACTGGAACTTCGAAAAGGCCCTGCCAGATGGTTCACCAATCATTCAATTCAATTTTGGTGCTCCGGTAGATCATTATGCAGGTGAAGTACGCCAGCTAAACATGCACCTCGCACTGGCAAAAGGGCAACAATTACAAGGTGCTACCGGCTTTGTGGTGGTGAATGCCAATTCGGTCACCATGGGCGATGCTGTTTTAGACGACCATATCTTTAATGATTACTTGCACACAGCCAACTTTCCAAAAGCCAGCTACGAATTTAAAATTACCAAAGCACCGGCCAAATGGGCCATTGAAGAGCCACAAAACATTGAGTTAGAAGGTACTTTTACCATGGTTGGCAAGTCAATACCGCTTACCGCGAAAGGAAGAATTGCAGCCATTGCCGACCCCGATGGCACTCCTCGACTACAGGTAAACGGGCAGTTTTTACTTCCCTTGAAAGAAGGATTCGGTATTTCAGGGCCCGATGGCCCTTCCCCAGCCAAGGATGAGCTTCAGTTTTACATCAACCTCATTCTCGAACCTGGCAAAAAGTCGGAGAAGATGGCGGATACCTCCTTTAAAATGGAAACTGCGGAAGCATCCTCCAATACCAATGTCGAAGCAGAAGAAGGTGCGTCTACCCACTTTTTGAAATGGTTTGCTGCCAGTCCCATGTACAAAGCCAAAGGCACTTTTGAAGATTGGGAAGTAACCCATTTTGAAATGCCCAACGGAGATGTGGAACAAATGCAAGCAGAAGTTTCGGTGACCATGAATTCGGTTTGGGAGCGCAGCAAATTGTTGGTGAAGCACCTAAAAGAGGAAGATTATCTCGATGTCTCCAACTACAGCACTGCTTCCGTGGTAGTGAACCATGTAGTAGAGGAAGGCAACGGCTTGTTTCGAGCCGATGCATTGGTCACTTTGCTGGGAATAAGCCAAACTGTACCCCTTTATTTCAAGGTGGTATCGTATGCGCCATTTACGGTAGAAGGTACTGCCATGCTCAATCGATCCGACTTTGGAGTGGGCAAAGGAGGCAAGAGCAAAAGCATCAAAGAAGAAGTAGAGATCCAGTTTTACTGGAGTTTGCCCAACTCCTAACGGAATAAATGCCACGACTTCCGTGCAGGAAGCCGTGGCATCGTATGGAGGAGTTACTGCTTAGGGCTTGTTTATTTTGGTAGAATAAACTACACCTTCACGATCTATTCCTTGAACAATGTAGTGGCCTGGGGCAACACTGTCCCAATTACCAATCGTAATGGAAGCTCCGTTGATTTGGATGCTCAACCTTTCACTCAGGTCTTTTCCAGTAATGTCCATTACCTTGATGGATTGCAACACTACACCTTCTGAAGCTCCTGGGAGGTCCACTAAAACTTGAAGCTGATCGGCGTTCATCCAGGTTACTTTGGTAGAAGGATCTGCCTTTGTCACCTGGTTTCCATTGCCCGCCAGGCGGAGCGAAGTGTTGATGAACGTAACGGTGCAGGTATCTTCGCAATTCGAGAAAACCTCTGAACCAAAGCGCTGGTTGAGCACAATGTGGTAGGTATTGCCAGATACCAGGGGCACGTTGCCAATTTGATAAAACGAGCTGGTAGCGGTATAGGTATTGATCAAGTTCCAATTGGCATCAAAGGTTTCCACCTGCACCCCTGAGTTGTAGCACACGAAATTGTTGTTTCGAATGCGAAGAAGGGAATTTTGGTTGGTGCTATTGTACGAAACTGTGGTTCCACAAGCACTTTGTCCCGTTGTCTCATTTTCCAAAAACAAACCACACGGTGGTTCAGCAATGGTGAGTAAACACGTATCGGTAGTCCAGGCGGAGGTATCGCAGCCCTGAATGCTTCGAAAAGTAACGTTGTAGGTGTTGCCAAACCACAGTTGCCCAGAAATATTAGCAGGCCCTGAAGACATGCCGCAAAGGGTGATAGAGGCACCACCAGTGCCTCCAATCCAGCCAATGGCCTCTTGGCGGTTAGCGGGTACAGCAGTGTTTAGGTTGGTAAATCGAAACTGAAAGCGATCTACAAAATTGTGGCTTTGATAAAGCAACGGTAGGTTGAACTGCACCGTATCACCGCAAGGGTCGGTACCAGGATTGCCCAAAGTACCGGTGAACTCAGTAAACGGCAGGGCCTCCGTGTTAATGGTACAGTCGCGGTTGCACCAAGCAGTGGTATCGGTGCCGTCGATGGCCCGGGTAAACACGCTGTAGGAAGTGTTGTATTGTGGACGGCCCGACACATGAAAGAACTGAGATAAGCCCGCTGCATTGAGGTTCAATTGCGGAAACTGCCGGGTGGTGCTAAAAATAAAATCGTCTAACTGGGTACAGCCCGGGGGTAAATTGAACGGAATCAAGCGAAATTCGAAGCGCACTGTATTGGAAGCTCCGGCGGGATATTGAATCCTAAAATTGTCGGCCATGCCTAAGGACGGAAGACCACAAACCCCCAAATTGTCCCCCACTCGTGTGGTAATCGTTGGCTGATTGAACACAACACAGGGGTTGACCGGATCGGCTTCGATAAAAAAGCAAAAGATCTTACGGCATCCGTTGCTGTCGGTGATTTGAAGGGTATAAGGATCGGTAGAGGAAGGCAAGTCAATTCGGTTGGCGGTAGTGAGGGTGGTATCTCCCCATTCATAGGTGTAGGGAGGTGTGCCGCCCAATACCTGAGTGACGTTGATGGTGCCATCAGCAATAGCGGGGTCACTGGCGTTACTGGTGGTGAAACACACGTCCCACGTAACATTGGAACAAGCGACTTGGGCCCTGCTCCACTCTCCAAGCAACAGCAAAAAAGTGGTGATCAGAATCGTTAAATTTTTCATGGTAAAAAGAAATTTTAGGTGAATCCTGGGGATTTACCAGCAAGCTAATCAGGCCTTTGGTCTTCTTTTTACCTCACTTCAAAAACCAATAGTTTGAATACAAATCGGTGCTGTTTGGGTTCAAATAGATCATTTGAATAGAAAATTCAATTCTTCAATCAACTCCGAAAATATTGGAGTAGCGCCTTCTACCTTTGATTTACAATGCGCCCCAGAGTACTACTTTGAATCTATTTTTTTTAATCACCCTTAATTCTATCTAACCCATGAAAAAGGTTCTCCTCGTAGCCTCTATGTTCTGTGCCATGTTTTGTTTGTTGGCCACCTCCACTCAAGCGCAACAAGGCATTAAAAACTCTACCGCCTGTACGCAAGTAGTAAAGCTTGCTTATGGCAACCCTTTCACCTGCACCGCTACCGGAACGTTGGTATACACCCTCGCTCCCAACACTTCCATCTGGCCGTTGCCTTTCTTCGCGCCCGAAGAAATCATCGCTGCTAAAGGTGGTGACGCTGGTTTTACCTGTGGCATTTGGTACATTGGTCAGCCTTGTAGCGGCTATCCGCTCGGCGTAGGCGTACCTTGTCCTACTTGTGGCGACTACAAAGTAGTGCTCGA
>CALCCE010000220.1 GCA_937899835.1 uncultured Flavobacteriales bacterium
TGGCAGACGAACAACCCAATTTACAAGACCTGCTCGATCGCTTGCCGGCCGGCCTACGCAACCTTCGGGTGATTCTGTTGGTGGTGATTGCCGCGGTAGCAATATGGAGTGGATTCTTCCAGGTGAAAACCGAAGAAGTCGGCGTAATCACCCGGTTCGGCAAATACTCACGTACGGTAGCGCCCGGCCTCAATTTTAAAATTCCATTCCTGGAAACGGTGTACAAAGTGCCGGTGGAACGGCAACAAAAAGAAGAATTTGGCTTCCGTACCCTATCTCCCGATGTAAACACCACTTACCAGCGCGGGCGCATCGAAAAAGAAGAAGCCCTCATGCTCACCGGTGACCTCAACCTGGCTGACGTAGAATGGGTGATTCAATACCGGATTGATAATCCCGAAAATTACTTGTTCAAAGTGCGCAACCCCAAAGAAACATTGCGCGATATTTCCGAATCGGCCATGCGGCAGGTAGTAGGCGATCGTACGGTGAATGAGGTATTGACCATTGGACGAACCGAAATTGCCAGTCAGTTGGAACAACTGGTACAGCAGTTGTGTCGGGAATACCAAATGGGCCTCAAAATTGAGCAAATTGTATTGCAAGACGTTAATCCGCCAGATCCGGTGAAAGCTGCCTTTAATGCAGTGAACGAAGCACAACAAGAAAAGGAAACCCTCATCAACCAGGCCCGCTCCGAATACAACAAAGTGGTACCCAAGGCCCGCGGACAGGCCCAGGAGACTTTGCAAAAAGCAGAAGGATATGCCACCGAACGGGTGAACCGGGCAAAAGGAGAAACGGCACGCTTCAATGCCCTGTATACCGAATTCCAAAAGGCACCTGAGGTAACCAAACGGCGGCTTTATTTGGAGTTCATGGAAGATATTCTGCCCAAACTCGGACCTGTGATTGTTACCGACGAAAAAGGAAACAACGTGTTACCCCTGTTGCAAATGCAACTCCAAAAACAGAAATCATGAAAGGACGACTAACATTATTCCTGATCCTGGGGGGACTCGGTTTGTTCCTTACCTGGCAAAGCGCCTTTACCGTCACCGAATTTCAGCAGGTGGTCATCACCCAATTTGGAAAACCGGTAGGCGAGGCAAAAGTAGAGCCTGGTTTCTACTTTAAGCTACCTTTTGTACAACAGACCAACGTATTTGAAAAACGCTACATGGCCTGGGATGGTGACCCCAACCAGATTCCGACCAAGGACAAAAAGTTCATTTTTGTGGATACTTATGCCCGTTGGCAAATCACCGACCCGCTCCAGTTTTTCAAACGACTGAACAGTGAGATTAACGCGCAATCGCGGATTGATGATATCTTGGATGGAGCCACCCGTAACTTCATTGCCAACCACAACCTGGAAGAAGCCGTGCGCTCTACCAACCGCACTGACGTACCCATGGATACCGTCAATGGGGTTTCGTCCGACACCTTGCCGCAAATCATGGTGGGCCGGGAGAAAATCCAGCAAATGATTTTGAAATCCGCCAACAGCCAGGCCTCCGATTTAGGCATTGAAGTACTCGATTTTCGCTTCAAGCGCATCAATTATGTGCAAGAAGTGCAGGCCCAGGTTTACGAGCGGATGAAGAGTGAGCGTTTTCGCATCGCCGATAAGTTTCGTTCCGAAGGGCAGGGGGAAGCCTCACGCATCAACGGTGAAAAAGAACGTGACCTCAAAACCTTTCTGTCGGATGCGTTTTAATGAGCCGAGGAAGTGCGGGGAAAAGCGGATGCAGAAGCGGCTTCGATTTATGCGCAGTCTTACGACCAGTCCAATCAAGCGCGGCAGTTCTACCAGTTTCTTAAATCGATGGAAACCTTGGAGAAAACCGCCAGCGAAGAGAAATCGCTCATCCTGTCAACGGATAGTGAGCTCTTCCGTTTCCTGAAAGAAATGGAATAGGGGAGGTTGGCCCGCCGAGCAGTTGCCTGGCGAAGAACTTTCACGAAAACTTGAACGTTTAAGCATTTAACTCGTTTATAAAGAGATGCTTACCGATAGATTAGAAAAAAATCAACTTAAAAGTTTGGTTACTACCGACTCCTTCGGCATATCTTTGTAGTCACAAAACGACCATGAATACGTTCACACATCATCATCATCATGTTATTGCCGCTCAGGTGAAATGATGGTGTATGCAGTGAACTAAACGAACAACGATAACCTTCAACCCGCCTGATCAGATCAGGCGGGTTTTTTTGTACCCGGTTGCGTCTGCTCAGGCTTGAAAACAACAGCATGAGCATCCTCAAAATTGCCCTTCAAAAATCCGGGCGCCTCCACGACCAGTCTTTGCAACTGCTTTCCGATTGCGGTTTGCGCATCGACAATGGCAAAGACACCCTTCGGGTAAAAGCTTCCAACTTTGATCTGGAAATTTACTACCTCCGCAACAGCGACATTCCTCAATACCTCTACGATGGGGTGGTAGACCTCGGCGTAATCGGTGAAAACCTCTTGGTAGAATATCCTGGTCCGGCCGAAGTTTTGTTGCCGCTCGGTTTTGCCAAATGCCGGCTAAGTTTAGCCTTGCCCACCAACGAGCAAGCCGTCGACCTTTCCTTTTATCAGGGCAAAAAAATTGCCACTTCCTACCCGGTAGCCCTTCGGCAGTTTTTAGAAGAAAATCAACTGGAAGCCTCCATTCACCGCATTTCGGGTTCGGTAGAAATTGCTCCTGGCCTCGGATTGGCCGATGCCATTTGCGATTTGGTAAGCACGGGCAACACCCTCTACCGCAACGGACTGAGAGAAGACCGGGTGTTGCTCCGTTCGCAAGCTGTTTTAGTTCGCCGAACCGGCGATTTAGGGTCGGGACAAGCCCTTTTGGATCAACTGCTGTTCCGCATGCAAGCCGTTATCCGTGCCCGAAAGTCCAAATACATCTTGCTCAATGCACCCAACAACAAAATCGAAACCATCACCGGATTACTGCCGGTTTTGAAAAGCCCCACCGTGCTGCCCTTAGCGCTGGAAGGGTGGAGTTCTGTCCACTCTGTGATTGAAGAAGAACGCTTCTGGGCCGTGATCGATGATCTGAAAGCGGCAGGAGCAGAAGGAATTTTAGTAATGCCCATCAACACCTTAGTCGCCTGATGATGCAAGTTTTTATCGCTCCCCAACGTAAGCAATGGTCGGTCATCACTGCCCGGCCGGCCTTTGATGCCTCGCAACTTTTTCCATCGGTAGCCGCCGTGTTTCAAGCGGTGGAAGAACACGGAGATGCCGCCCTTCTGGATTACACCGAACAATTTGATCAGGTGCGCCTTAGCCAACTGCGAATCAATACCTCCGCTCTGGAAGAAGCCGTTTCAGAAGTGCCAGAAAAGTTGAAAACCGCACTTGTCACCGCAAGCCAAAACATTCGCACGTTCCATGACGCGAACCGTCCTCGCACGGCTGCCCCGCTGGAAGTGCAGCCTGGAGTACGCTGCTGGGTTGAAAATCGCGCCATTGAGCGCGTAGGACTCTACATTCCCGGTGGAAGTGCTCCCTTGTTTTCCACCGTTTTGATGTTGGCCCTACCCGCACAGTTGGCGGGTTGCCGCGAGATAGTACTGTGCACCCCGCCCGATGCTAACGGGGAAGTGCCTCCTGCCATTCGGTATGCAGCACAGCAGGCCGGAGTAACCCAGGTATTTGCTTTGGGCGGCATGCAAGCCATTGCCGCCATGGCTTTGGGCACCGAATCGGTGCCCCGGGTAGATAAAATTTTTGGTCCTGGCAACGCCTACGTCACTGCGGCCAAGCAATACGCGCAATTGCGAGGGGTTGCCATCGATCTTCCGGCCGGACCCTCCGAACTGTTGGTGTTGGCCGATGCCCAGGTGCCCCCGGCATTTGTGGCCGCCGACTTGCTTTCGCAAGCCGAGCACGGCCCCGACAGCCAGGTGATCGCCGTAGTTCCGGATTCAAGTCTAATTGACCCCCTTTTTGAAGCCGTGGAAACACAACTGAAAACCTTGCCCCGAAAAAACATCGCCCAGGAGGCGCTGGCCGCTTCCTGCATCGTTTGCCTACCCGATGCACAAGACCGCTTGGATTTCATCAATGCCTATGCGCCCGAACACCTCATTTTAGCCACCCAAAACGCCAACGAGCTGGTGCCCGGCATCGTGAATGCAGGATCAGTTTTTCTGGGCAACTACAGCCCCGAAAGTGCTGGCGACTACGCCAGTGGTACCAACCACACCCTGCCCACCAATGGCTTTGCCCGTGCCTATTCCGGTGTATCGGTAGCCGATTTTCAGCGTCAGCTCACTTTTCAGGAAATCACGGCAGATGGCCTGCAAGATTTGGGGCCGCTGGTGGAAGTGATGGCCCGCGAAGAACAACTGGAAGCTCACCGGCAAGCGGTAAGCATCCGTCTCCAATCTCTGAAAAAATGATGGACTTGAAAACACTCCTGAGGCCCGAAATTCGCGAATTGAAGCCGTATTCTTCCGCTCGGTCCGAATACCATGGAGAAGCAACGGTTTGGTTGGATGCCAATGAAAACCCTTTTCCGAATGGGCTCAACCGGTATCCCGATCCCTTGCACCGCAATTTGCGCGAAGCCCTTGCCCCTGTAAAAGGTTGCAATCCTGAGCAATTGGCCTTAGGCAACGGCAGCGATGAAGTGCTCGATTGGGTGTTCCGGGCTTTTTGTCGCCCGGGTATTGACGAGGTCGCTTACCTCACCCCCGGCTATGGCATGTACGAAGTATTGGCACAGGTGCAAGGAGTGGCCACCCAAAAGGTGCCCCTTGATGCGAATTTCAATGTCGTGGCAGCAGAGGTCTTGTCTCAGCTTTCCCTTCAGGTAAAAGTGCTGTTTATATGCAGTCCCAACAACCCCACCGGCAATTGTATCGATGCCGGGCAGTTGGAGAAAATCATCCAACAGTTTTCTGGCATTGTGGTCCTGGACGAAGCCTATCAGGAATTTAGCGGACAACCCTCGTGGGTGAAGCGCCTGGAGGAATTTCCCAACCTGCTGGTGACCCAAACGTTTTCCAAAGCATGGGGAATGGCGGGGTTACGCTTGGGATGCATCTATGGAGCGCCCGAGATCATTCAGGTATTCCAGGCCTTGAAAGCACCATACAACCTCAATCAACTTACGTTGGATGCTGCGTTGAAGGCGCTAAGTGGCGAAAGCGAGGTACAAGCGCAGGTACTCCAGTTGGTCGGTGAGCGGGAATTGCTCGCGCGTGCCCTGCAACAATGCCCCGAAGTGGTGCATGTGTTTCCCTCCGAAGCCAACTTCTTGTTGGTGCGCTTTTCCGATGCCCAACGCGTAAAGCAGCATTTGCTACAAGCGGGCATTGTGGTGCGCGATCGCACCCAACAACCCGGGTGCTCCGGTTGCTTGCGCATCACCGTGGGAACACCAGCCGAAAACCAACGTGTGCTCCAAACCCTCAACACCATCAAAACATGAAAAAAGTATTGTTTATCGACCGTGACGGGACGCTAATTGTGGAACCACCGGAAGACTATCAGGTGGATAGCTTGGAAAAACTCAGCTACCTGCCAGGCGTTTTCAATTGGCTGGGACGCATTGCCCAACAGTTGGACTACGAGCTGGTAATGGTGACCAACCAAGACGGTTTAGGCACCGATTCCTTTCCTGAAAAAGACTTTTGGCCGGCCCACGAAAAAATGATGGAAGCCTTGCGCAATGAGGGCATTGTGTTTCGGGAAGTGCTCATCGATCGCAGTTTTCCGGAAGATGAAGCGCCTACCCGCAAACCGGGTACTGCACTTTTGACCCATTACCTCAATGGCGATTATGACCTGGAAAACTCTTTTGTGATTGGCGATCGGGAAAGCGATCTGGCTTTGGCCAGTAACCTGAGGGCGCGCAGCATTTGGCTGGTACCAGAGGAGCAAACCCTTCAAGGAAACGTCCAACCCGACTTTCGGGCGGCTGGATGGCAAGCCATCTACGAGTGGCTAGCCTTCGGCCTTCGGGTAGCAGTAGTAAAGCGCAGTACCCGCGAAACTGAGATTCGCTTACGCTTGAATTTAGACGGTACAGGCAAGAGCGAAATATCCACCGGTCTGGGGTTTTTCGATCACATGCTCGATCAAATTTGCCGCCATGCCTTGTTGGACCTCAACCTCACCACGAAAGGCGATTTGCACGTAGACGAGCACCACACGATTGAAGACACGGCCTTGGCCTTGGGCAGCGCGTTTTATCAGGCATTGGGAGACAAAAGAGGAGTGATGCGCTATGGTTTTGCCCTTCCGATGGACGAAGCCCAGGCTCGGGTAGCCATCGATTTTGGTGGGCGACCGTGGTTGAATTGGGAGGTGGATTTTCGGCGGGAAATGATCGGCCAGGTGCCTACCGAGATGTGGGAGCACTTTTTTCATTCGTTTGCGGATGCTGCCCGCTGCACCTTGCACATTCAGGCCGAGGGAAAAAACGAGCATCACCTGATTGAAGCGGTTTTTAAGGCATTCGCCAAAACCGTGCAAATGGCCATCCGGCGGGACATTGACCGTATGATTTTACCCTCAACGAAAGGCTTGCTGGCATGAACATCGCAATTGTGGATTATGGAGCGGGCAATGTGCGTTCGGTGCAATTTGCGTTGGAGCGGCTGGGGTATCGTTCGGCATTGGTGGATGCACCCGACGGGCTTCAAGCTGCGGATCGGATTATCTTTCCTGGAGTAGGTGCCGCCGGAGCAGCGCGCCAGGCGCTTATGACGAGTGGACTTTGGGAGGTGATTCCCACGTTACAACAACCTCTTTTGGCCATTTGCCTGGGCATGCAACTGCTTGCTGAAGCCAGTGCCGAAAACAACACACCGGGTTTAGGCATTGTACCGGGCCGGGTAGCGGGGTTTCAAGCTCCTTTGCGGGTGCCTCACATGGGGTGGAACCGCTTGGTGTGCCAAAACGATCCTTTGCTGGAAGGCTTGCCGTCAGAAAGCTACGCCTACTTTGTGCACAGCTATTTTTTACCACCGGTGCCACTAACCATTGCTAGTACAAAATATGGTACTGCTTTCACTGCCGCACTGCGGAAAAACAATTTTTGGGCCTGCCAGTTTCACCCGGAAAAAAGTGGAGCGGTAGGCGCACAAATCCTGAAAAACTTCTTAGAACGATGCGAATAATACCTGCTATTGACTTGTTAGAAGGGCAATGCGTGCGCCTTTACCAAGGCGACTACCGCCAGGTAAAAGTGTACCAAACCGATCCGGTGGCGATGGCCCGTCAACTGGAAGCCGAAGGTTTTCGTTACCTGCACCTGGTAGACCTCGATGGGGCCCGAAGCCAGCAACCTGCACACTTGAAGGTGCTCGAAAAAATCGCCCAACAAACCAAATTGGTGATTGATTTTGGGGGCGGTATGAAAACCAAAGCATATGTGAAAGCTGCCCTGGAAGCCGGAGCACAACAAGTAACCCTGGGGAGTGTGGCGGTAGAGCAGCCTTTGCAAGTGTTGGAGTGGGCCCAAGAATTAGGCCCGAAACATTTGCTCATTGGAGCGGATGTACGGGCCGAACGACTGGCTACCCAAGGTTGGCAAACCACCACTGAAACCAGCCTTTGGGACTTTGTGCGTTACTTTTTTGACACAGGGCTCACTCATTTTGTGTGTACCGATATACAACGCGATGGCGCAATGGGCGGCAGCGCCTACGACCTGTACGCACAATTGCTCGACCGTTTTTCGGGTATTCAGTTGGTGGCCAGTGGTGGTGTGAGTTCGCTTCAGGAAATTGAGGCTTTGCAAGCTTTGGGTTTGGAAGGGGCCATCGTTGGAAAAGCCTTGTATGAGGGAGTGCTCACTGCAAATGACTTGGCGCCCTATGTTGACTAAACGCATTGTGCCGTGCCTGGACATCCGCGGTGGGCGAACGGTAAAAGGCATTGAGTTTGAATCCATTCGCGATGCGGGTGATCCGGTCGAACTGGCGGCCCGCTACAACCAGCAAGGAGCCGACGAATTGGTGTTGTTGGACATTTCTGCCACCGTTGAAGAGCGCCAGCCCATGTTGCAAGTCATGGAGTCCGTAGCCCGGCAAGTAGCCATTCCATTTACGGTAGGCGGTGGCATCGACAGTGAAAAAAGCGCCTACCGGGCATTGAGGGCAGGAGCAGATAAAGTGGCCGTGAATTCGGCAGCCTTGCGCAAACCGCGTTTGTTGCAAGACCTCAACCGGGCTTTTGGCCAGCAATGTGTAGTGCTGGCCGTAGATGCAAAACCCAACCCGGCCGGGCAGTGGGAAGTGTTTGCCGCTGGCGGGCGACAGCCCACGGGGCGTTTTTTGCAAGAATGGGTGCAAGAAGCCGTAGATCGCGGCATTGGTGAAGTGCTCTTTACCGCCATGAACAAAGACGGCACCCGATCGGGCTTTGCGCTGGAAGCGCTGGCCGAATTGTCTACCCGTTTTTCGGTGCCGCTTATTGCTTCCGGCGGAGCCGGGAGGCCGCAGCATTTTCAAGAAGTGTTCACCACCGGAAAGGCTGATGCTGCCTTGGCGGCCAGTATTTTCCACTATGGTGATTGCCGTATCCCCAACCTAAAAGAATACCTCTTACAACAACAAATAGCCATCCGACCATGAACCTCGATTGGAAAAAAATGAATGACCTCATTCCGGCGATTGTCCAGCACTACGCTACCGGTGAGGTATTAATGCTGGGCTACCAAAACCCCGAATCGTGGGCCGCTACCTTGGCCACTCGTCGGGTGACGTTTTACAGCCGCAGTAAACAGCGCCTTTGGGAAAAAGGCGAACAAAGTGGCCACACCCTAACGCTGAAAGATTGGGCGTTGGACTGCGATGGCGATGCCCTTTTGCTCCAAGTACAACCAGCCGGCCCCGTGTGCCACACCGGCTCCGAAAGTTGCTTTGGGGAGCAAACGGTTGGTAATCTGGCCTTCCTGAGCCGGCTCGAATCGGTGATCGATAGCCGTGCAAAAGACGATCCTGAAACCTCCTATACCGCACGTTTGCTGCGGAAAGGAACCGCCAAAATAGCCCAAAAAGTAGGCGAGGAAGCTGTAGAAGTAGTGATAGAAGCCATGCAGAGAAACCGCGAACGACTCATTGAAGAAAGCGCTGATTTGCTGTACCATTGGTTGGTATTGCTGCGAGATCAAGGCGTGGAGCTTGACGAAGTAGTGGCATGTTTGAAACAACGGCATGCGGGTAATTAGAACCATTGTGTCTCTTTTCCTCGAATAGAGGAGGGAGATTACAGCTAGTCTTCAAGCTGGGGTAACCTTCCTACCCAATTCAAAAGCCTGTTTTGCAGGCGCTAACAATGGGTTCGCGAAAAGGGTGGTGTGTCGATGGCATTTATCTGGTGCCATCAATTTCAAATACAGCGAGCGGATAAAATGAAAATTTCTAATAACATTCTAATAAGTTTTAGAGGAAAATCTTAGGGCTCTTTTGCGCGGACCATGTACTTTCGAATTCTAAAATAGCGGATGGATTTAAGTCTTCTCGTCGACAACCTCACCAACCCAGCCCTCCTCTTTTTCTTCCTTGGTATACTTGCAGTTCGCGTTAAAAGCGATCTTGAAATACCGCCCAATTCTTCGAAGTTTATCTCCCTTTACTTACTGTTCAGCATTGGTTTCAAAGGAGGACAGGAGCTATCGCACAGCGCTTTTAGTGCAGAAATTGTATGGTCTTTAGTTTTTGGGGTGCTTTTGGCCCTCGTCGTTCCGGTTTACAGTTTTTTTTTGCTCAAGCGCAAGCTATCCGTACCCAATGCAGGGGCTATTGCAGCCGCCTACGGTTCGGTAAGTGCAGTAACTTTTGTGACGGCAGTTTCTTTTCTGGAATTGCAAAACCTGGAGTTCAACGGCCATATGGTAGCAGTAATGGCCTTGATGGAAGCGCCCTCCATCATCATTGGGATGCTGCTTTTGAAGTTGTTCGACAAAGAAACCGGAAATGAAACCTCCTTCGGTTATGTGTTGCAGCATTCCGTCACCAACGGCAGTGTGTTGCTCATATTGGGGAGTTTGGTCATTGGCTTCCTGGCTAGTGATGCACAAGCGGAAGGCATCAAACCGTTTACCACCGACATTTTCAAAGGTTTTTTGGCGGTCTTTCTACTCGATATGGGCATTACCAGCGGCCGCAAACTGTCTACATTCTTCAAAAATGGTTGGTTCCCTTTTGTGTTTGCCATCGTCCTCCCATTGATCAATGGGTGCATGGTATCTGTGGCCAGCGCTTGGGTGACCGACGTTCCGGGCAACCGCTTCCTGTTTGCTATTCTCGCGGCCAGTGCCTCCTACATTGCAGTTCCGGCGGCTATGAAGCTGGCAGCACCTCGGGCCAATCCCAGTCTTTATTTACCAATGGCCCTTGGCATTACTTTTCCACTCAACATCACCCTGGGCATGCCGCTTTATTTGTCGATCATCAAGGCCGTTGGGTAAAGACCGAATAATCCGTTAAAAGGAAACCATCGGTTGGAAATAGGATGACCTTAGGAAGTACGGCCCTCGATGTACTTGTCGTACACTTCATCTACCGGTTCCCAAAGTTCGATCCGGCGGCCGTCGTTGTCCTCGATGTGTACAAACTTTCCATAATCATGAGTGGCGATTTCATCCACAATTTTTACACCTTCCTGGCGCAGGTTTTCTACCAAAGCTTCCAGGTTTTCTACCCGATAGTTGATCATAAAATCTTGCCCGGTATCACCAAAATAGTTGGTATCTGATGAAAATGGACTCCACTGGGTGGCTCCCTTCTGCTCAGGATCACTTTCCTGGCGCCAGGTGAAATTAGTACCGTAGGCATCGGTGTTTAAGCCCAGGTGTTGTTGGTACCAATCTTTGGTTTTTTGTGGGTCTTTGCTGCGAAAAAAGATTCCGCCGATTCCGGTAACGCGCTTCATAACGGTCGAAGAGTTTTGGCGACAAAATAGGCCTATCTATGATCGCACACAAAATTTTGAGGCTGGATCGTGCTCTAAATATCGTATAAACAGTCACCCACCGATCAAAACTGCTTTTGCCAAAGCCGTTTTTCTACTTTTCGATAATCAGTTTCTTGGTGAACCTCCTTGAGGTAATTGGCCAAACGGGACAACCAATCATCTTTTACCTGCGCTTCATAGGATGGGATATAAATGGCGTTGCCATAGTTCTGACGTACCTTCTCGGGAGTGTTATCGACGATCAAGGTTTGTTCCAGTGTAAAACCTTTGTTTTTCAGCTTTTTCAGTCGTTTTTCGTACACCGTGGTGTCCATATGTGGATCGTATTTCGGACTGCAATGCTCTCGGGTCCAGCAAAAGGTTAACGAAAGGTCCTGTGGCCAAAAATGGGGAAGCAAAGCGGTAACGTAGTCAGCGGAGGCAGAAGACCAGATGGCCAACTGGTAAAAGGCGGATAGCTCGTGTAAAAAGGCGGATAAACCTGGACGGAGATAGAGGTAGTAGGCGCCTACCTTGGCCACATACCCAGGGCGCAGCGCCATTCGGTTGGCGTGAACCAAGGTTTCATCCAAATCAAGCACCAGCAAGGGGAAGGTGTTTTGGTCCTTCATGACTTCAGCCATCGAAATTGCAATGAGTCACCATGTGGTAAAAGCTTCATTCGTCCACCACTTTAAATAATGGGCAAGCCAGGACCTCCCTTATCGGCAGTCATCAAGGTGCGCTCTCCGCGTTTCCAAACTAAAAAGGCAAAAACGACATACGTTATCACACAGGGAACCAGCGGTAGGAAGAACAACCCAACCTCTAAGCTGGGTGTCAGATAAACCATGACAAGGACATTGGTAATGCCAAGCAATAAGCAGATGGCTGAGGAGAGACGCAAGCGTTTTTTCAACCTTGACCCAAGGGCTTTTGAAAATTTAAGGTAATGCCGCTCCTGTAATTTTTTGAGTTGGTATAGCCGTTGATATTTGCGCATCTTATAAAAGATACTTTGCAATCCTTCTCCACCGATTCCGATGTGCAACAGGTGCATAATACCGATCACTACTGTAACCCAGGCGAGTACTTCGTAATTATCCATTCTTCATTGGGGTTTGAAGGATGAAAATTATTGAATTTTTACCAGAATGTCATCAGAATGGCCGGTGCATCAACAGGTCAGTTTGCGCTTCGTCTCCCAATTGGAAAACATGCTTAGAGAAAATGCGGAAACCGTTTCTTTCATAAAATCGAATCGCGCCTGGGTTGTGCTCCCACACACCTAACCATGCTTTGGTGCACCCGGTCTCTTTTCCTATTTGTAGCGCATGATCCAGCAAGCGTTTTCCAATGCCTCGATTTTGATGGTTGGCCAATAAATAAATGCGTTCAATTTCCAGGGCATCGGGCCATTGACTTTCGGTTTGTGCAGCACCTTGGTTGATTTTGAGGTAACCCACCGGTTGGTTTTGATCTTCTACAAAAAAGAAGTGTGATCCTAAGGTCTGTAATTCCGTCTGAAGCCTTTCCGGGGTAAGGTTTTCTTCCAGGTACTGCTGCATGCTCACCGGGTCGTTGTTGTGCCAAAACGTCTCTTTGAACGTGAGTCCAGCAAGGTGGGCGAGGGCAGGGGCATCCTGAACTTTTAATGGTCGAATTTGAAATGGGGTAGGCATCACTGGGGAGTAGCTTTTCGATA
>CALCCE010000221.1 GCA_937899835.1 uncultured Flavobacteriales bacterium
CGTTAGTTTATTGTTCATGCTATTTTATTTAGGTGAATAACTGCCACAATGATAATTCCTAACCACCGAAAAATTTTGGTGGAAGTGGATGGAAGTCGCAAAAACAGTACAATCAGCCTGTTTGCAGAAGGGCTTACCCCATCAATTGACCTGTTTTTAAAAACCCGCCGATTGGCCCTGTTTTCCGAAAGACACCTGCCGCACATTTGTTGCCATCAAGCGCTTGAAACAGTGGAGCAGAACCCACTTTACCAAACGCCCTTTCCACCGGGGGTAGGTGGTGGCGATTCTTTGAAAAGCCGCACAATCAGAATTAAAAAAATGCAATTATGGCAGTAAAAAAAATGACTGAAACAGAATTTAAAAAAGGTGACTCACTCGTTGGATACCTCTACAACGTCAATCTGAAACGCTATGTAACCGAGCACAGCGGTCGCGAGTTGTCGATGAAAAGCGAAAGCACTCCAGATGCCGTTCAATTTAGAGTGAAATACTTGGGAGATGGAAAAGGAGTATGGCTCACTGCGCATGACGCTACGCTCAGCTTTTCCTGGAAGGCAGGCCCATCCTACCGGTGCATCCTGAAAGGAAAAGGAGAACCCATCAAATTTGTTGCCTGGGATGGATTTGGGTTTAAAATCATGGCGATGTCAGACAGCACTTACGTTGGAACTTTGCCCAATTGGGGGCAGTACGACCCTTACGTAGTAAAAGGAACCATGAACCAAAGGTTTGAGTTCCACTTGGTATGATCCTTTCTTTTAAGATCTAAGGGAACTTGGCTTAGATCATTGGCAGAAAATCGGAAAAGTCGCCCCTCGATTGAGGTTAGCGGCTTTTCTCCGTTTTTATAACCGTACCACTCCATTGAGGTGCTATCAGGTTATGGTTACGCATCCCTCAGAAATAAATTTTATACATCAGGTTAGGGAGCAGTCCAAATTGGGTGGTGTAAGCCGGTTGAGTAGGTGTAGGTGGGTTGTAAGTATTTCGGAGAGCCGGTTTTTTTGACGTTATCAAGGTTGGCCAACTTCATCAGGCAGTGACTTCAAGCTTCTCCTTCAAACTAATTCAACTCCACAGTTCACACCCTCTACTTTACCAGTGACACAACTGATATATGAATTTTCATCATGATTTTCTAATCTAATTACTTCGAAAATATCCAAATACACTTACCCAATAAATCAAAAATTATGTGGAACAATTCAAAACTCTTTTGCCTGTTTGCCGCCTTGCTTTTAGGTTTGCCGCCCCGTTCTGGTAGCGCTCAATTTGTATCGGCCGTCAGTCCCGACCTGCTTCTAGGTACCCCTGGAATAGTAGACAACACCGGGTGCGATGTCGCTTCTTTTACCGATAGCGATCTCAAAGCCTTTTGTTGGGATGGCTTAAACTCTGGTCTTGCCGTGGAGTACAATGGAGCCATCGTTACTTCTGCTTTTGTGGGAGGAAACGTTACCGACCCTGACATCGCCATCGCCCCTTTTGACAACGCTTTCGGAGAGCGCATGATCCTGGTCGCCTATGAAATCGGTGGTTCCATTTATTACGAGCGCTGGGCTTTTAACGGAAGCCTGCTGTATGCAGTTGACCCTTCTACTCTACTATTTACAACTACGCCATCGCCCACTTGTAGCAATGCCAACGTTGACATTGGGACGGATGGCTCTGCAATGATTGCTTACAGTAATGGAGCAAATAGCCTGGGAACCGCCATCCAGGACCTCAACGCTCCCTCACTTGTTTTTTCTGCTGCTATCATGGTTGACATTCCATGTATTCCGTTGTGCAACTCGCGTTACCCGGATGTTAAGCTGTCTTTGGATCATGACAATGGTGAAATGATGGCCTCCTTTGTTTTTATTTATTCTGAAGGAGATTGGAACAACTCGGTTGAGCGGTACCTGGCGGTTAATTCGGTTTCCATGACCGATTTTTTTAGCGGAAGTATTCCGGTTGCTCCTTGTCCTGGATTGGATGACCTGTATTCCACTGTTGCTCCGCAACACAGCATCGGGCGGCCAAGAATTGCCGGTCCCCCAGAAATGGTCAACTCGTCCATGGATTATGAAGTGGTGGTTAAAACGGTAGAAACTTCCAATGATTTTGAGATCATTCACGGTTTCACCAAATCAAAAGTTGGTGGTATTCCCAATGTGATTGCCCATCACCATTTGAATACCAATGTGTGGGATCCTTTCCCGTTCTCTCCTTCCAACCAGCTTTTCCAGTGCCTCAACCGCGATCCGGTCGTAACCTCAAGTTTTGATCACCGCTATCAAACTGGCTGGACTTTTTACAAAGCTTCCAGCAGTTGTCCCAGCACTCCGCCAGGAGGGCCGGCTTCTTTGGATATTATCACACGAGAATTGACCTACAATGGTGAAAAAATCTTCCCTGATTTTTCAGTGGCCAACACTACTGTGCCTGGCCAACAACGAGTAGCCTCATTGGCAGGCCGTTACAACAATGCTGCTGAATTCCTGTACTTCTTTGGAGACGATCAAGGAAACCTGTTTTATAAGTCGATACCCGTGGGCAACTCTACCTTGCGACTTCAAACAACTGCAACTGAAGGGTCGCCCATCAAAGAGCAGTTACCTGAAAATTTGGTGATTGATCAACAGTTGCAAGCCGCATCTCCTACCCGGGTTCAGTTGTTTGCACTTGATGGACGCTTGGTTATGGATCAATGGTTGAGAACGAACGGCATTATGAATTTAAGTGTTGGTACGGATGCCATTTACCTACTGGTAGAAACCCATTCCGATGGTTCCCATACCTCACGAAAATTATTTTTATCGGCAGATTAACTTTTACAGGAACTCTCTAAAACACGAAAGGCCGTTTTCATCTGCAAACGGCCTTTTTTACGTCAACGAAAAAGTGGCAATGCATGCATGTTCGCAGTGAATACCCTGTTTTATTCTATAGTTTGGTGAAGATGTTGCTCAAAACAGGAACTAACCTTTTTCATCAATAGAACAAACCGGCCAGGAATTAGCTTGGAATATGTGGAGCAAGCGAATATTGTAGACTGTACTTTCTTTGTCGATCGTTTTAAAGTTTAGGTCTTTGGAATACAAGTTTCTGTCGCATCTGAAGTATTTCTCAGCGAACTGCGATACTTTTTGTTCTATTTCTCCCAAATTGATGCCTTAGTTGTATTCAAAAAACTACATCACCACTACATCATGCCTTGTAAATAACCCCACTAAATCTACATCACAATTACTCCTTTTTTAGTCTTGTTGTCTGATTTACAGTAGCTAAGATAAATTGTGTGTAGTTTCACTCAAACCTACCCACCCAATTTCGAGGCGATTGATTACTTATTTTCGATAGTGTAATTATTACGCTTTCTGTTACTCAATATCAATAGTACTCGTATGAAAAAACTTTACATGGTCTTAACAGCGCTGATCCTTTCCGGAGGGCTGTTGGCTCAAACGCACAACGTTACCTTTCAGGTGGACATGACCCAGTACACCGGAACGTTTACGACTGCGAATGTGAATGGTATTTTTAATGGCTGGTGTGGCGGTTGTAATGCCTTAGCCGATCCCGATAATGATAGTATCTGGACTGCAACCATAGCATTACCGGCAGGTCAAACTGAATTCAAATTCACTGTAGACGGATGGACCGATCAGGAAAATTTTGTTGGAGGTGAGCCGTGTACGGTGACCAATGGTGGTTTTACCAACCG
>CALCCE010000222.1 GCA_937899835.1 uncultured Flavobacteriales bacterium
CGTCTACACTGCGCACCAAACCAATGTTGAGAAATCCTGCGGGATCACCAGCCGCGAAAAAGAGGTACAAAGTATCCTCCTTTACCAGGGCTCCCGGTTCCGCCGTAATCGTGCTCATCCAGGCAATCCCCGGCGTAGGCGCCAGGATGAAGTTGGCATCCATTTGCCAATTGATGCCGTCCGGAGAAGTAGCGTGTGAAATCCTGAAATCCAACGGAGAGTTATTTACATAAACAGTATTATACATGTGGTATTCCCCCTTATAAAAAACGACCGAAGGCGTTTCTACTCCGCCACTGAAGTAAGAACCCGCAGCCGGTTGCAGCACGGGTGTAGCAGGGTTCAATGACCAGGAATAGCCGTCGGAAGAAACCCACCGGTAAATGCTCACATCATCATTCGGGTGGTTAATGCCGCCCATCACGCCGGAGGTATACATATAGTACTGATTGCCCTCCTTTAAAACGGTGGGATCGTTCCAGGGAGAACCCGACAGCCCGTCTCCATAATTCAAAATGGGATGAGGAGCATAAGGACTAAATGAAGGGAAGAAGGCGGTGTCCTGTCCACTTGCGTGAACCACAAGCATCAGAAGCACAACCAATGTAAGAAACCGCATCATGACTAAATAATTCCCTTTTGTAAAGTGTGTGCTGGCCAGTTGTTACGCCTTACATCATCGAGCAGAAGAAGAGGCAACCGAAATATCATCAGAAGATTAAAATTACGAAGAAGCTTGGGAAAATGAGCAAGCGGTAGCCGTTAGGGCACTGCTTTGTGCAAGAATAGCGGAGCGCCTGCACACTATTTTTATTCCTCGCTTGTACCTTCACCGTGGCCTTGCAAGCCGACAGGCGATCAAGTAGTCTGTTGCCTCAGGCAGCATCTAAAAGCAGTAGGTCGATGCCACCAGCATTGCCTGGAAGAAGTTGGCCTGTTGCCTTTTCCGATGGGGCTTTGGCAACAGCGTCATGGAGCCAAGGCAACGCTTTGCGTTTGGCAACACGGTCACTTAGGCAACGGTAGACGTTTGGCAACGCAGTCACTTGGGCAACAGTATCCGTTAGGCAACGCCTCCTGGCTGGCAACAGCATCCGCTTGGCAACACCGTTGGTTGGGCAACACGAATTGCCGGGCAACACCCTCAACAGTATGGGGCCCATTTCGATAGCAGGATCGCTTTACCCAAAGCTGAGCCTCTGCCTATTTCATTCGATTAGCAGGTGGTCCAGGGTCGCGCAACCTTTTTTCCACGATGGCCGGGTGCATACCGGTAGGTGGAATAGAGCAACGTAAACCTTTCCCTTATTTTTAAAGTGATCCACCTCTCGCAGTGGGGCAACACCTGGTCCCTGGCAACACTTTCAGTTGGGCAACAGTATCCGCTTGGCAACGCTTTCAGCCGGGCAACGCTTTCGGTTAGGCAACATACACAGCCGGGCAACGCAGGTGTTGCCTTTTGGCTGCCTGCCCTTTGGCAACACCGGCCGAGCAGCATGGCAACACGGCTCCTGCTCAGGCAACAGACCTTGGGTTGGTAGGCCAACTAAGGGACTTGCAACAGCTATCCGTACCTTTACACTACTGTGAACCCCTTTACTTTTCTTTTACGCCACGTCCGGGCATTCCTCCGCACCACCATCGTTTTGGTGCTCACCTTTATTCTGGTGTTGCTGGCCGGATTGCTGCAAATTTTTCAGGTGCCGCACCCCGTCATCTTTGGTCTGTTCAGGGTGTGGCGCAGGCTGGTGTTGTGGACCATCAACCTGCAAATTACTGTGGAAGGCCCCACGCCTCAACGCCCGGGCATAGTGATGCCCAACCACCGTTCCTATGCCGATGTGCTGGTGATTCCTACCCGCTTTCCGATTGTGTTTGTGTCGATGGCAGCGGTGAAAAAGTGGCCTTCGATTGGCTGGGGAGCTCAAGCCTTGGACACCGTATTTGTAGACCGTTCCGACCCGGACAGCCGCCGAAAAACCCGGGAGCAGTTGGATGACCGCCTCCAAAAAGGCGAGTCGGTCATCATCTTTCCGGAAGGCGGTACCCACCGGGGACCCGATATTCGGGAGCTCAAGCCGGGCATGTTTCATACCGTAGCCCAAGGCAACATTCCCATTCATCCGGTGGCCATCGAATTTCGAGACCCAGGTATGGCATGGGTGGGCAAGCAGTCTTTTTTTGGCCATTACTGGAAAAATTTTGGGAAAGCCCGCATTGAAGTAGCGGTGCGCTTTGGGGAAGAACTCACCGGAACCGAAGGCGAAAAGCTGCGCAACCAAATGGCTTCCTGGCTCACCTCACAATTGGCCGAGATGCGGCAGCGGTGGGACCAGCATTGAACCGCCTCCCTATAAATAGGTAGATTGCCGACTCAAAAGATCATTATTTGCCGGATTGTCGAATTCCGACTTTCATCGCAAATTTGTCATAAGATTAAAAGCCCCAACAATGTCACGTGGAATCGCCCTTCACGTCGGTGTAGATTACATCGACCGTGATGCCTACCGGGAGAACTATCCTCGCTGGAAGAAAAAATTAGATGGGGGCTGGCTCAGCCCCTTGTACGTATGTGCCAACAGTGCACGCGCCTTTGGCGATATCGCCATGCACCATCAATTCGATACCATCAAGGTGTTGACGCATGAGGTAACGGTTGCTGCCCTGGAAAGTGAACTGCTGCATGCCGCCAAAACCCTGGAAGCCGGAGACCTTTTGTACCTCTCTTTCTCAGGGCATGGCGTGCAACACCCCCAAGAGGTGCGCACCGAAGTGGACGGCTTGCACGAAGCCTGGTGCTTGTACGACAACTTGCTCACCGACCGGCAACTCTATTACTGGTGGTCGCGGTTTCGGCCCGGCGTGCGGGTGCTGGTGTTTTCTGATTCTTGTTGTGGAGATGAACCCACCTCAGAATTGACGGCCCGGTATGCAGGCCACAATCCTATTGTGATGGAAGGGTTTCCGATTAAGGCTACCGTGCGGCACATTACCGCTTGCAAAGAAAACCAGGAAGCCAAAATAAGCCAGGACCTCACATTGTTTTCGCGCATCATTTTGGATGTGTGGGACAAGGGTAGTTTTCAAGGCTCTTATCCTGATTTCTTTCAGGAGTTGAAGCGGCACCCCAAAATGAGCTTCGACCAAAAAGCCCAGCACTTTGTGTTGGGAGATTATGCCGATCACCACCTCGAAGAAGTGATCTTTTCAAAGAAATGGCGTTTATTCGCCGATTAGCGATGCAATTTTTTTAACTAAATACCTCAACCAACATGAAATTACACACCCCCAGCGTAGTGTTGACCAAACACCAACAAGCCGACGGAAGCTACCACTACTCGGTAGACCTTACCGTTATGTTTCAAGGTGAATATTTTACTTATAATTACGATGAAGCCCCAGAAATTGCAGCGGATGCCAATGGTGATCCCTTGGTGATTTTCCGTGTAGAAAGACGCGGAAGCATTGGGTCGAGCACCCTTGCACCTTTGTTTATCCACGCCGACCTCGGCCCATTGAGCTTTAACGGTCCTGATGGATCGGTAATGGTTCGTGTGGAAGAAAACGGCTCAATGGCGACTATTGGTGCTAAAGGAGCAAGCGCTGGTGATGCCGATGAAGACTCATTAGGAGGTGGAGATTAACTCCATTTTATTATTAATTTCCCAATAGAACAAATCAGAAAAGTTGGGGAAAATAATCTTTTCAATATTCATTGCTCTGCTAGCGCAACTAAGTGTTGCGTTGGCAGAGCAATATTCTGATAGCTTAAAAGTGGAGCTATCATGGTATAGGAAAAACTGCCCAACTTGTGATTCATCCATTGTCGAATTATTAAATAGCTTGGCATGGGAGTTTCGGTATAAAGATCGAGACTCATCAGTTTCGTGGGCAAATTCAGCCCTATCTCTATCTCAAAAATCTGGATACTTAGCGGGTGAAGCTTCAGCTTTAACCCGTATTGGTGTGCTCTATAAAATTTCTGGAGACTATGAATCTGCACTTATATCTTACCAGAAGGCACTTGAAATACGTAAAAGAATTGATCGACCAATTGAGGTAGCTGGCGCTTATAACAACATTGGAATTGTTTTAAGAAGACAAGGTAAGTTTCATGCAGCCATTGACTCTACTAAGAAAGCTTTACTAATCGCTGAGAACCTAAATGATTCAATTCAGGTTGCGAAGTTCTCCAATAGCTTAGGTGGTCTTTTTAGACAAATAGGAAACTATAAAGACGCATTAAAAGCATATCACAGAACGATTAAGATTAGAATCGCAGTTCAAGATTCAAATGGTTTAATCCGTTCTTACAATAACATAGGTTCGTTTTACTACACCTTAGGTTTTGATAAAATGGCTCGTACCTACTACGATAAATGCTTAGAAATTCAGAAAATACATGGCTCTAATAGTTCTTTATCCTTGCTTCATTACAACTTAGGAAATGTGGCATTAAGGTTAAGAGATTTTAAAGAAGCTATAAGGCATTATAACACATGTCTTGAGTTGGATAATCAGATGAAAGACTCAAGCCAAACAGCTGACATTTTATATAATAAGGGGTTGGTGTTTTTAGAAACTAAAGATCCTAATCAAGCAATCGAATTCTTAGATAAAAGCTACTTGTTGTTTGAGAAGAGAGGTAACCGAATAAAAAAATACAATGCGTTACACTCGAAAGGGGCTGCCCAAATTTTGTTAGGTGATTTACGCGAGGCTGAACAAAGTATTCAAGTAGCTTTAAAATTTGCCGAAGAGTCCTCTGAGGCGAGACTTGAAAGTTTTTGTTTAGAGGATTTAGCGACAATTGCAATGAAGCTAAATGATCCGGAAAAAGCTTTAAACTATACTCGAAGATGGCATAAGATCAGAGATTCTCTGAATCGGTCAAAAGAAGAGGTGATTGACATCGCCTTTTTTGAAAAAGAACTCGAACAAGAACAAATCAAAAAAGAGGCAGAGGCGCAAAAAGCCATTGTCCAAAAAGAAAAAGCCGGCAAACAAAAGCGCAATTGGATCATTTTAGCCCTCACCTTGGGTACTGTACTCTTACTGATTGGAGGAGGCTTTTTCGTGCGGTGGTTACGACAGCGCCAAAAGGTAGAACTCACCGAAAGCACCGAACAAGCTACCGCTACCGGTCTGGTGGCTGGGCAAGAAGCCGAACGCAAACGCATTGCAGTAGACCTCCACGACCGCCTCGGGAGTTTGTTGTCCCTTATCAAGCTACAATTCTCGTCTCAGGAAGCAAAGTCAGGGCAAACCGAAGCACAGCAGCGCGAATACGAACGCGCCCGTGCCTTGATCGATCAGGCGGTGAAAGAAGTGGGGCAAATCGTTTGGGAAATGGAAGCCCGCGACCTGCAGGAGTTAGGACTGTTGCCCGCCCTAAAAAACCTGTTTCAGGTATACCGTGAGCTGGGCCTCAAAATAGACTTGTATCATTTTGACCTCTATCAACGTTTAGGCTTTGAGGTGGAAAAGAACCTGTTCCGCATCATTCAGGAAGTGATGAACAACACCATCAAGCACGCCAAGGCCAACCAGGTTACCACGCAGTTGCTGGTGTCAGAAGGCAACCTGAATGTAGTAATTGAGGACGATGGAGTAGGTTTTGATCCACAAAACGCACAGGTAAACGGTCGGTTTTCAGGAAATGGCTTGAAAAACATTCAGTTGCGGGTAGAGTCGTTGAACGGCACTTTGCAGCTGGACAGTACACCAGGAAGAGGCACGACTATTGTGATCGACCTGCCGGTGCAACCGGTTTAGCATAAGTGGGGTTTTATTAAGTAAAATCCCGTATTTTTCAAAAGTAGTCTCAAAGATGATCCGGGTATTTATCACTGACGATCACTCCCTGTTTGTGGATGGAGTGAAAGCAATTTTGGAATCTGATCCAGGAATTCGGGTAGTCGGCACGGCCTCCAACGGAGACCAATTGCTCACCCACTTCCGAAACGGAATAGAAGCCGATGTGGTGACCCTTGATCTCAACATGCCCCAAACCGACCTGCTGCAAACTTTGATGACCTTGAAAAGTGAAAACCCTCACCTCAAGGTGTTGGTCATTTCCATGTTTCGGGATGGTGCACAGATCAACCAACTCATTCGCAATGGCATCAGCGGCTACCTGGTAAAAGACATGCGGCAAAGCGACCTGATCGAAGCGGTGAAAACCGTAGCCACCGGAGCCCGCTACCTTTCTTCTGAAGTAACCAACCTGTTGGTGCAAGCCATCCAGGAAGAAAACAAAGCCCCCGAACAAGAAGGCATCATCCTGACCCCGCGCGAAACTGACGTGCTTCGCTTGATTGTGGAGGGAAAATCTTCTCAAGAGATTGGCGAAATGCTCAGCATAAGCAAAGGCACGGTCGATACCCATGCCAAAAATCTGAAGACCAAAATCGGCGTTCGAAAGAATACCGAGCTGGTGCGCTTTGCACTCGAAAACGGCCTTATGGGAACCCCTGAATAGGCTCCTACCGCTTTATTTCTAATCATCTACCTATTTATAGGTAGAAACACTACCGGTTAAAATCTACATTAACCGGATTGATCCACCTTACTTGATTTTGTTGTTTTACAGTGTTCAAAACAAACGCTCTTTGTCACTTTAAAACACCCAACGCACGGTCCTTTTCACGGTGTGAAAAAGCGCAAAAAACGCTGAAGAAACTGTCCGTTTTTTTCGAGGAGTGCTATCTGCCCCAAGATGCATTTGTCTCTTCATTAGCAAGGACCTATTAGCCCCTACTGTTTGTCAGTTGTAGGAAGATTACTGCAAGCGGTAACCTTAAAAGGGAAGCGGCTGCTCTTCGGAGCAGTCGCTTTTTTGGTTTTATCTCCCAAAATGTGTTGATATCGATTTATCGCTGCGTTTGCAGCCACCAGAGGTTGTAAAGCAACAGGTAGTCTACTCCCGAATAATAGCCCGAAAAGGCATAAAAGTCACCGTTGGGCCGCAACCCCATTTGATCTTCTAAGTGATGATAATAGCGGTGTGAACAGCCCCAGCCTTTGCCACTTTGTTGATCCGGACTGTACCAGTACGGACCGTTTACCGGAGCATTGTCCAGGTTTTCTTCCGTTACCGAAAGCACATCGGGCAGTTCACGGTCGTGTATTACCGCCCAAAGTAAAGGGTAGAAGCCCTGCCAACCTTCGGCTTTAGAAAGCCGGGCAATGACCAGACCTGCCTTTTTTTGGTTGCGGGGCGTTTCTTTTTTGGCCCGCCATGCATCGCCTACTGCCCCTACCGCCAGGGCCATGTGCCGGTTGTCTTTGTTGGCAAAAGCCGCCGAACCTACATTGCGCAACGACTGCCATACCAGTTTGCTGACGCGGCTAAAACCATTCTGTACCGATTGATCAGTGATATACTCCACCGCTTCGGCCAGGGCGTAGGAATACGGTTTGCAATTGGGACCGCGCTTCACTTTTTTACCAATCGGATTGCGGATGATCCAGCGGTTTTCGCGCAATCGCATTCCAATGCGCAAGGCAATTTCTTGAGCTGTTTTTTGCAGATTGACCCCTTCCGTTTGCCCATCCAAAAGAGAAATATTCACCATAGAATCCGGCAAAAACCGACGGGTCAGGGCCAGGCCAATGAGCAAATGATACACCTGATCTTGGCTCATTTCATTGTTGAGTCGCCTTTCGGCTTCCGCTGGGTGTTGCGCAATAGCTCTAACCTTTTTTACCTCCGGCCAGCCAAAGTGGGGATGGGCCGACCCTTGCACCGATGGATTTTCAAAAAAAGCAACCGGTACATCTTCCCGCACCAGATAGCCGTTGAGTTCGGCTTTAGCGTCCCAGGCCTGAATCAATTGTTCTCCGGCCAAATCTAGCCGGTTTACCGCTTGCAGCGCATAGTACAACTCGCTGAGCGTAGTTGAAGTGGGCTGCTCTTGCTTGCGCAAACGCGCATACTCTGTGGCCAAAACCCCAATGTACCAACCTTGGTAAATGGTTTGGTCACCGTAGTCGATGTCGTGGCTACCCGTGTAACCGTAGTTGCGAATGCCCGCTACGAGGCTTTCGCCCGGTTGGGGCCCTACGCGCACAAAGCCCTGCAACAAGCGCATGCGGTAAGTATCGTATTTCAGAGCATTGGTTTCCAGACTTTGTCCGAAAGTGGAAGTAGCCAGCCCCAAAAATGTCGAAATCCACAGGAGATAGGGGAGATGAAACGAACGTTGGCAGTTCCTATTCACAGTAGTGGCGATGGTTATTGAATGCGGGGTACAGTTACCGCACAATGGAAATTACCTTTAAGGCTCAGTTTTTCGCTGCTGGCCTCCAGCTGGCCAATGAGTGTATTTGCGGTTGTGAATTCATAATCTTTCAGTGTCAAAACACCCTCGGTTGGTTTTTTCATTGGCTTTCCCTCGAAAGAGCTTACTTCAAAAACTATGAGGGTATCCTTCGAAAAGCGCACCTCAAACCCATCCACCCCTTCCATAAAATCGGTGGTCAGCAACTGGATGAAAACCTCTTCCTTTAAGCGGTAGCAGCTGCAGTGGTACAATTTCACTGTTTCCTCCCCACGCTGCAACTCCGCTTCGGCGTTGTTCATGTTGAGCATAAAAAAGTTTTCGGGCACCTTGTCCTCTTTACCTTGTTCTGCCACGGGAAGTGACGGTGGATCGAGTCCGGTATCTACTTCTAAACCAGCAGGTAGGGGTGGGTGACAAGCACTAAAAAATACCAACAAAAGCAGAACCAAAGAGGAACTTCGCAACATATTGTCGAAAATAAACCATTCTAAACAAATGTCAGACGGGGGTGTTGATTGCCCGTGGAACGAGATAAATCTATCTTTAAATCGTGAAAGCGCTCGTTATAGGTTCAGGGGTTGCCGGATTGGCGACTTCTATTCGTTTGGCCACTCAGGGCTATGCGGTAGAAGTGTATGAGGCCAATTCGTATCCAGGTGGTAAACTCACCGTTTTTGAGCAAGATGGCTTTCGCTTCGATGCCGGTCCTTCTCTATTTACCCTGCCTCATTTGGTAGACGAACTGTTTGCCCTGGCGGGAGAAAACCCCCGGGATCATTTCAACTACCAACGGTCGGAAGTCGCCTGCCACTATTTTTTTGAAGACGGTGTTGACTTGATGGCGTGGTCGGATCCAGCAAAGTTTGCCCAGGAAGTAGAGGAGAAAGTTGGTGTACCAGCAGCTACCATCAAAGAATTCTTTCAGCACAGCCAATACATCTACGACACCACTACGCCGGTTTTTCTGGAACGTTCGCTGCACCGCTTCAGCTCTTACCTGCACCGGGATGTGATCAAAGGCATTGCCCGCATTTTTAGCCTCGATTTGTTCACTACCATGGACAAATCCAACCGCAAGCGCTTGAAAGAACCGCACCTGGTGCAATTGTTTAACCGTTTTGCTACCTACAACGGCTCCAATCCTTTTCGCGCTCCAGGTGTGCTCAATACCATTCCGCACCTGGAACATCACTTGGGAACGTGGTTTCCGGAAGGCGGTATGCACGCCATTACGCAATCGCTGTACGCCCTGGCGCAACGCCTTGGTGTCAGATTTCACTTCAACCAAAAGGTTACTCAAATACTGACTTCGGACCAAAAGGTACTGGGGATAGAAGTAGGGGGGAAGCAGGTAGCTTCGAGCCTCGTGGTAAGCAACATGGACATTGTGCCCACCTACCGGCAGTTGATGCCCACCCAACCCGCCCCCGAAAAAACCTTACAACAAGAGCGCTCTAGCTCTGCCATCATCTTCTATTGGGGCATTCAGCACCAATTTTCCGAGTTGCAACTCCACAACATTTTCTTCAGTGCGGATTATCAGGAAGAGTTTCGGCAAATGTTTGAAGACAAAACAGTAGGTGATGACCCTACGGTCTACATTCATGTCAGTTCCCGCATGCAGCCCGAAGACGCTCCCGAAGGTTGCGACAATTGGTTCGTAATGGTCAACGCGCCCTCCGATCAGGGCCAGGATTGGGATGCACTCATCCCCCGGGTACGACAAAACGTGTTGCGTAAATTGTCGCGCTTGCTCAAAACCGACATCGAGCCCTTAATTAAGACTGAAAGTTTGTTAGAGCCCCGGCTCATTCGCTCCAAAACCTCGTCGTTTGGAGGAGCCCTTTATGGCTCGGCTTCCAACGACCGAATGGCAGCCTTTTTGCGGCATGCCAACTTCTCCGGACGTCTCAGCGGACTCTACTTCTGTGGTGGAAGTGTGCATCCTGGTGGCGGAATTCCCCTCTGTTTGCTCTCGGCAAGAATTGTAAGTGATTTGGTTCAATCTGACCTTCCGCAGCCCCAAACCCTTGCTTCATGATCCCCGATTGGGTGAAAAACAAAACGGTTTGGGGACATCTTGTGCTGATCATTGTTCATTTGGTAGGCATCACCGGCATATTGATCCCCGATTTTAGAAGCCAAATACTGGTGTTTACACCGGCCAACCTATTGATGTCGGCCGGGTTGATTGTAGCCTTTGCTCCAAAAAAGAACCTCGCTTTGCTTGGGTTCGTTGGCATTGCGTTTGTAACCGGCATCCTGGTTGAAGTGCTGGGTGTTGCTACCGGGATGATTTTTGGAGAATACTATTACGGAGCCACCCTGGGTTGGAAAGTGGCCGATGTTCCATTAACCATCGGACTCAATTGGTTGATGTTGGTACTGGCCACTGGCAGCATTGCTACTGCGTTGGTGTCCTCCAAGTGGCTCAGGGTCGTGCTTGGAGCCAGTTTGATGACTGGCCTCGACTTTTTAATAGAGCCTATAGCCATTCAACTTGATTTTTGGCATTGGCCGGGTGGAGTTATTCCGATTCAGAACTACCTTGCATGGTGGGTAATCGCAGCATTTTTGCACTTTTGTTTTCAAACACTCGCTGTGGAAAAGTCGAACAAAATGGCCTACACGTTGTTTGGAATGCAGATCGTCTTCTTTGCCACACTCAACCTGCTGATCTAATCTTCTTCAGCCATGAACTTTTTTATAAACACGGTCATTTTCCTCGGCACTTTTGCCTTCATGGAATTCATGGCATGGTTTACCCACAAATACATCATGCATGGCCTGCTGTGGAAACTCCACCTCGATCACCACGATCGTAAGGTGAAGGGCAAACGGTGGTTCGAACGCAACGACACTTTTTTTCTCATTTTCGCAGTACCCAGCTGGTTGTGCATCATGTATGGCATGATGAATGGCAGCGACTTTAGGGTATGGGTAGGAGCAGGTATTGCGGTGTATGGAGCTACCTACTTTATTGTGCACGATATCTTCATCCATCAACGGTTCAAAATCCTGCGTCACACCAAACATCCTTATTTTATGGCCCTTCGCAGAGCGCATCAAATACACCACAAGCACCAAGGAAAGCTAGAAGGAGAATGCTTTGGCATGTTGGTAGTACCGCCCAAATATTACCGAGAGGCACGAAAAAACCTTCGTAAAGCTTAAGGAAGCAACTCATGGCAACCCTTACCTACGTACTTATTAATGTGCTCACCATTTTGGTGCCCCTGGTGCGTAGCTTTGAAAGTCGGGTAAACATGTTTGGTAAGTGGAAGGCCCTTTTTCCAGCTATTTTTCTCACGGGTTTCTTTTTCCTGGTTTGGGATGTATGGTTTACCCAAATGGGTGTTTGGGGATTCAACGAACGTTACCTCAGTGGAATTGAGATGGCAGGGTTGCCCTTGGGCGAGTACCTGTTTTTTTTAACGGTGCCTTATGCATGCATTTTTGTTTATGAGGTGCTCAATTACTTCATTAAAAAAGACCATTTCGCCAAAGTAGCACGCCCGGTGATGCTGATTGGTGGAGTACTGTTGCTTGTATTAGCCTGGGTAGGGCGCGATCAATGGTACAGCGGCCTCAACTTTTTGCTGACCGGCCTGTGGATGTTGGGCATGGCCTGGCTCAATCCGCGTTGGATGGGCCGCTACTTGCAAAGCTATCTGGTTTGCATTTTTCCTTTCTTGCTGGTGAACGGTATTCTCACCGGCTCTTTCATTGAAGAGCAAGTCGTGTGGTACAACGATGCAGAAAATTTTGGCCTGCGCATCTTCACCATTCCGGTAGAAGACACCGCCTATGCCATGCTATTGTTGGCGATGAATACCACCTTTTATGAAGCCTTTAAGAAACGGATGGGAATCGGAGAAAAGGCGCTCAATACAAAGCTTGCAGTTGGCTCTGTAGCCGCTGGATAACCATACCAACAATTCGTTTGGCCACATCGGCCCGGTTGCTGCTGAAGTACTTATATTCCTCTACAGTAAGCATAGAAGTAATCAAAGGAACCAGTTGGTTGCGCAGTGATAAGTCCCGCTTGATGGAATTCTGAATCGTTTCCTTTTGAGCGCTCTGTTTGAGGGCGGTAAAAGGCATCTTATGTTGCTTTAGATAACTCTTGAAGTGGGCGAGAATAATCTCGTTCTGTAATTTCAGAATGGGTCTAAGTACCTCGTTTTGAAACTGTTCTGGTGGATTTATATTCCCTATTTCAGCTTCTATCTGAGGCCTGATATTTTTCAGCAACACATCGCGTTCTTCCATCTCTCCGAGACATTTAGTCATTATAGCAACAAGCAAAACCAATAACGGTTCACATTTAGGTTGCTTTTAGTAGACACAGAACGGGCTTCAATTGCAACTTTATGTCGCTAATTCCGATGGAAATCTTACTGGAAATGGTCGCAAAAAAAGGGGCGACCCTCCTTTAGAAGATCGCCCCTTTGGCAAATGCGTTTCAGTGTTATGCTTACTTCACAATCAAGCGAATCGTTTCACCTTGCTCGGTGCGTACGAGGTAAATGCCAGATTCCCAACCGTCTACCGACAACTGGTTCACCTGACGGGCTTGCGTGACTACCTGGCCCACCACGTTGAAGACCACCACGTTGGCCATTTGGTTGAAGAAGACTTCGGAACCATCAACAGGGTTCGGATAAGCTTGGAAAGCCGTGTTGTTACCATTCAACAACTCGATGCCCACTACACCGTTGGCCGAACCAGGAGTAGGCTCCATGGTAGACCCTGCCACAAAAGTGGTGAAGTTGGTTGCTCCGTCAGACTCACGTCCGAAGCTCTCGTTGGTTGCCAATGCGTTGAAGGTAATCTCATCGATGAGGGTTGTTCCGTCAACGTGGGTCAGCCTTACGGTGCCACCGTTGGTTTCAGACAATACAAAGTTGGTGTGCAAGGGTCCGGCTTGCGTTTGTTGGTTGTCGCACCATACGATCAGGTATCCGTTGGCCGGAATAACGGTTGCGCTGCTTCCGGTTGGGAAACGGTATTTGGTAGGATCGCTGGTGTCGTCAGAAATATACATGTCTGCCACATCAACATCCATTGCGTTGGGGTTGTAAATCTCTACCCAATCGTCATTCGCATCGTTGTGCTCATCGCTGATGAAACCTTGGTTGTCGGCCATCACCTCGTTGATGAAGAGCGAAGGAGCCGGAGGAATCGATGACGTAT
>CALCCE010000223.1 GCA_937899835.1 uncultured Flavobacteriales bacterium
ACGCCATTGGGTAAATTCAAAAATCGCGGTTACGATTGCCGCCCAGGCCGTGAGCCAAATCAAGTGATGACCGCTGAAGCGCATCACGCTGGTAAAGCCAAAGTTCTTGTTGATGTACATTCTGATTCCTGCTATTGGTGTCGATCAAAGGGCTCAAAATATAAAACTCTGCTTTTGTAAGCCACGAAACAGGAACGAATCTTTTGATTGAAAATCAGGATGTAAAACAAAAAATCCGGCCGGAACACCTCCTCCAAAAACCTTCCCATTCCATTGGTTTTCAAAGCAAGTGCTTCCGGCCGGCACAGATGGTGTTCTGTGTGCGCTTCTTTAGCTGGGCACTTCCAGGTTGGTTACCTGCACATAAACCGGATCGTTGGTAGAAGGGCCTCCATAGGGCCAAAGGTTGATGTGTAGCCGCATGTTATCGTTAAGCTCAGGTACGTAGGCTTTCTGTGATGATGGCGTGGTGTAGGAAATGGTGTCCGCTCCATCAAACGGAAAATTGGAAGAATCGTAGGGACCGTAGGCTAAGTAATTCTTTACAGGCGTAGCTCCATCCGCGTAGTTACAAGCAATGGTTACCTCACCTGTTGAAGGGATTTTTTTCACATCGAGAGCGATGCGGTGCACCATGTCAAAATTGGGTGCATTGGGAGAATCCAAATCCCAGGGTTGAACGGCAAACTGAGCGTTGTTCAAAGCTGGCCCATTCGGCTGGCTACCGATCCAACCAGAGCCGTTGTTGGGTTGTCCCTGAAAGCCCAATTCCAGAAAGTCGATTTCGCAATTGGGGTTGCCACTGTTTACCCCCTGAGCATCGTAGAGAAAGACACCGAAAATAGAATTGATGTCTACTTTGTCTCCGTTATCAATGTCGTAAATGCCCCAGTTGGGTGTTCCGTCTTTGTCGGTCACCTTAAACGTAACATAATAGATTCCGTAATTCACCGGTTGTTCCAGCACAGCCTCGGCAGCTGCCCAAACCACCTGGCCCTGCCAGTGCAACTTGGAATTGCGTTGGATGGTCAGTTGCAGGTTTTCATTGGCCACAGAGACGTTTTCGGGCATCCATTGGTTGTAGCCCGGAGCCAGGCCAGGTTGAGAAGCAGTAGGTGAAGCAGGATGAGTGGCCGTATTAAAAGTAAAGCCTTTCCAGGTGACGCTATCGGTAGACATTCGATACAGGTATTGGTGAATTATACCTGCAACTTAGGCCATGTTTCCTACCACCTCGAGACTTTGGTCACGAACTACCCAGTTTGGGGCATAAAAGGACCAATTCGCAGCACCGAAAAATCACCCATCAGGTGCGCAATATGGAAGGTGATTACACCAAGAAGGCATCCTTCTAAAAAGGCTAAGGCAAGGCTTCTAAAATGTCTCTATTTTCCAGTACCTCCAATGTGCTCCCGCCAAGGGCTACCTTAAGCATGCCTTGCGCCAACTGCTCCGAAGTAATGCTCATGTTCTTGCCAAGGTGCCGCAAAACCGGTTTGTAGAGCATCCTACTCAGGCGGTAAGTAAAATTGGGTTCGTGCCGAGGAGTAACCGGATAGATATAAGCAGGGCGAAAAAAATGCACCCGACCTAATTGCATAGCTGCCAGGCCATTCTCTGCCTTTCCTTTGTCGAGCGCAAAAGCCATTCTACTTTTTTCTTTTCGATCGGCTCCCTGCCCGCTCAACAGGCAGAAAGCAACCTGAGGGTTTTCTTTTTCCAATGCCTGACCCAGCGCCAGGGGATAGTCCACCGTTATTTGATGAAATACCTCCCGGGGAACGGCTCCGGTATAAACCCCAATGCAATAGAGCACTGCATCTATCGAAGTGAGCAATCCGGCATACGCTTCAGGGTTGGCAAAATCCTTTACCACTACTTCTTTGAGCTTCGCATGGCGCTCTTTACCGGGTTTACGCACCAGGCTGGTAATGGCACTCACCTCTGGATGAGCAAGGGCCTGGTCCAAAATCAAACCTCCGATCATGCCTGAAGCTCCAGTAATCAATACATGTTTTCCCATTGCTAATTGATCATTCGTTATCGTAAAGAAAGCCGCGAACGGTGGCAGTAAGCCATTTTTGTCTACCTATCCATCACATTCAAACCTAACTATTTTAGAGCATTGCCCGCATGTTGAAAAGAAACTTTCGGATAGGCATTGTTGGATAAGCTGTCCCTACACAAGCGATTCATCATAGGATGGAGCCTCCAACCAGAAATTTTACACCTCCTTCTGCGCACCTTCCATTGCAAGAAATCATCAAAAATTGGACACAAGTTGTAGCCCTATTCCATTTTAACATGATTTCATTTTCTTTCCCTTCACATACTAAACCTCTTTTAGAGCCATATTTGCACGTCAAAAAACGGCATACCAGCTTTCAACACTAAAAAAATACCCTCCTAAGGGTACAATTCCTTAACTCTTCCCCGGATCAAAAAAGACAACACCGTTGAAATTCTGGTGTTTGCCCTAAAAAACGTGTCGTTCAGCGATTTGCCGTCAAAAACGGGAACCTCAACCAATTTCATAGCGTTCTTACTAATGTTATGAAAGCACGCCTCCAGTTATTTTTTACCCTTCTACTTCTCCCCCATTTAGTGGGCGCCCAATGCCCGAGTCCGAGCGGAGACCAGGTGAGCTATGGAAATGGCACCTGGATCGGATACGTTTATGACGGAGCCGATAATTTTACCAGCAACTACTTCGGATTCATCACCGAGCCACAGCAATTTGACGACTTTTCCACTGGCGATTCGTTGTTTACCTCCGACTGTGCGTTAGAGAAAACCACCTTCTCAGTACGTTTTCGAATGAACGAAACTTTCGCTTGCGGTAACTATGCCATCACCATCGGTGGAGACGATGGGGTTCGACTTAGCCTGGACGGTGGGAACACCTTTTTCATCAATGGCTATGTGAACCAACCGTATGCTACCTACACCGACACGGTGTTGCTGGATGGCAACTATGATTTTGTGCTGGAATATTTTGAAAACGCCGGCTTAAATCGCGTCAGTTTCGCCATCACCGCTTTGGGCACCTCCGGCGATGGAGGAAGCATTGGAAGCGATCAGTCTTTTTGTTCCTTGAGTAGCGCTACCCTCGATCCTAATGCTTTTGTCAGTCAGGCCGCAGCAGGTTTTTGCACCGGATTGCCCAGCTACCAATGGCAAATTTCCAGCGATAACATTTCGTTCAGCAACATTGGAGGAGCCACCAGCGAAACCTACGATCCACCCAGCGGATTTCCCGCCGGTGAAACCCGCTACTATCGTCGACAAGCCACAAATGGGGCTGCTACCTTCTTTTCCAATACCGTAAGCATTGTCTCCGATACAGCGCAAGGTGATCAGGTGACCTATGGAAATAATTCCTGGATCGGTTACGTCTACGATGGCGTTAATAACTTCAGCGACTACCAGGGTTTTATTACTGAGAGCCAGTTTTTCGACGAATCTTTTGGAGGCAACACCACCACTTTCGCAGTGAACGGTTGCGATGTATTCACCGAAACCTTTTCGGTGCGTTTTCGCATGAATCAGAATTTTACCTGTGGGGTATACACCTTTACCATCGGTGGTGACGATGGCGTACGACTCAGCGTGGACGGAGGCAATACTTATTTGATTTCTGATTATACCAATCATGCTTATCGCACTTCCAGCGCCAGTATACAGCTGGACGGTTCTACCGATCTGGTGCTGGATTATTTTGAAAACGGAGGGGGCAACCGGGTATCTTTTACCTATAGTTTTAGTCCAACGGTTGGTGGCGGAGGCGACATCGACGGCTCACAATCCTTTTGTACGGCTGCTTCGGTAGATCCGGCTGCTTTCACTAGTGTGGTCGATGCCAGTTTTTGCTCGGGCAACCCTCCCAGCTACCAATGGCAAGAATCGGTAGACAATACCACTTTTACCAATATTGTTGGAGCCAACACCAATACTTTCGACCTCACTACCTTTCCAGCCGCTACTACCCGCTTCTACCGCAGGTTGGGCATTGACGGCACTGATACTGTATTTTCGGATACCCTCACCGTAACCAATCTTTCGGTGGCCGGAGACGAGGTTAGTTTTGGCAATGGCAACTGGATCGGTTATTTCTACGATGGGGTCAACAACTTCAATACCGTTAACTACCAGGGATTTGCCACCGAACCAGAGCAATTCGACCAAAGTTTTGGAGGCACCAACACGGATTTTACCATCAACGGTTGTCCGGTGAATACCGAAACTTTTACGGTGCGCTACAAGATGCAACAAACCTTTGCTTCCGGTACTTATGAGATCACCATCGGCGGAGATGATGGGGTGCGCCTCAGCATCGATGGTGGCAACACTTACCTCATCAATGGCTACGTAAACCAAGCCTACACTACGTATACAGCCACTACTACTTTGAGTGGAACGGTAGACCTGGTGTTGGAATATTACGAACAGAACGGAGGCAACCGGGTAAGTTTTAGTTATGCCCTTACTTCCGGTACGAACTGGACAGGAGCCGTGAATACCGATTGGTCGAATGTGGGCAATTGGTCAGCTGGTGTTCCCGATTGTACCATCGATGCTGTGATTCTTGGAACGGCTTCCAACATGCCCACCATTTCGGCAGATGTAAATGTGCGTTCCATCATCATTGAAAGCGGAGCGACCCTTACCATTGCCGGCACCAACTCCCTCAGCCTCTGTGGCGATTGGAACAACCAAGGAAGTTTTGTTGCCAATGAAAGTACTGTCAATTTTGTAGATCAGGGAGTGGCCCGCAGCATTCAAACCGTGGCCACCCAGACCTTTTACAACCTGCAGCTGAACGATGGGGCAGGAACTGCATTGCAAGGGGCTAGTTCCCAAGTTCACCGCGGACTGACGATGACCGATGGCGACCTCAATACCAATGGCCTGCTTACCTTGCTTTCTGATGCCAGCAGCACGGGCTACATCGGTCCAATTCCAACCGGTCATTTTGTGACCGGCGAAGTGGAGGTACAACGGTTCATTGCCACCACTACCGGTTACAACCAATTGGCTTCGCCCATTCAAAACACGACCCTCGAAATGTGGGATGACGACCTTATCACTTCTGGTTTCTCCGGTTCTGATTTTCCTACTTTTCCCTTTGTCAATGTGCAGAACTATGACGAAACGGTGTTTGGTGACAAAGACAACTTTGGCTGGATTGATGCTACCTCCATTACCGAGACGGTAGAAACCGGAACCGGGCGCATGGTATACCTGGGCCCCAGTTCCAACGTGATGTTTGATGCACAAGGTACCATCAACCAAGGATCCGTAGTGTTTAACCTAACCTATACCGACGATCCCGGTCAACCTGCATCACAAGACGGTTGGAACATGGTAGGCAATCCATTTCCCTGTACCATCGATTGGTTGGCCCCGACCGGCTGGACCAAAACCAACCTCAACAACGCAGTGCAAGTGTGGCGTGCCGACCTCAACCAATTTGCCACTTTCGTAAATGGAGTAGCCACCAATGGTGGTTCGCGCTACATCCCCTCCTCACAAGGCTTTTGGGTACAGTCCAATGCCAGCAACCCTGGAATGGCGGTGACCGAAGATGTAAAGTCCGGAGAACAGGGTACTTTTCTTCGCACTGATCCAGGACAGCTCATTCGTCTGGCATTAGTTGGAGAACAATTTAGCGATGAAACCGTGGTACGATTTGTGGCCGGTGCACAAGAGGCTTTTGATCCTCAACTCGACGGTCAGAAACTACACAGTCCAAGCCCTGAAGTGCCCAGCCTTAGCAGTGTAGATCAGGATCGGATAGAGTATTCCATTCAATCACTTCCAACAGATTTGGATCAGGTTTGGATTCCGCTCAACTTAAAGATTCCAGCCCATGGAACTTATACGTTTGAATTGAAAGCATTTTCGGCCATTGATCAGGTACTTTTTATAGAAGACCAATCCACCGGACAATTCTGGCCCCTGCAAACCGGGTTTGAACTCAGCCTCACACTCGAAGAAGGGCAGCACGAAGGGCGCTTTATCATTCGTTCAGCAAAGACCCAAACCCCCAAAGCGGTTACCAACGAACAGTTAGCGATTACTCCCAATCCGTTTGTGATCAACCAGGGTTTTGACCTGCAATTGACTGAACTCTCGAATGATGCCCCACTTTTGGTTCAACTCGTTGATTTGCGTGGCAATGTGCTACAAGAACAAAACCTGTTGATTGCTGCCGGACAGTCCACCCTGCACATTCAAACGCCCGATCTTGCTCCTGGCACCTACCTGATTCAAGTACACGGTGAACAAGGAGTGTGGCAGCAAAAAATGGTAGCGATTCGGTTTTAAGCAATTGGAAATTTGCATCTTGTGAAAGCAAAAGGGGCTTAACTGATCCATATAACCTGTCTTATTGCTTTTAATCATGCGCTTTCTAACCCTGTTTTCTATGATGCTTTTGGCCCTATGGTCTTGTCAGAGCACCACTACCAACGATGAAAAAACCACTCCACCTCCAAAGGAAGAAAAGGCTCCTGAAAAGGCTCCAGCTGCTGAAGCTGCTGAGGAAGCCTCACTACTTGGCGTAGATGTCTCTCACTATCAAGGAGAGATCAATTGGGAAGAACTAAAAGGCGCCAAGGTGAAGTTTTCCTTCAATAAAGCCACCCAAGGAGCAGAGGGCACCGATCCCAATTTTATGACGCGTCAGCAAGGCGCGAGAACTGCCGGAATACCCATTGGAGGATACCACTTTTTTGTGGCTACCGACAACTCTGAGGCGCAAGCCAATAACTTCATCAACACCTTTGGAGCACTTCAACCGGGCGACCTGCCACCGGTCCTCGATCTGGAAGAGGGCGGATTAAATGGCGTTAAAAACCCGGAAGATTACGCAAAAAGTGCCCTACTCTGGTTGCAAACCATCAAAACCCACTACGGGGTAACACCCATAGTTTACGTCAGTCCAGATTTTGCCAACGAATGGTGCATCGGGGAGGCTTTTGGGCAATATCCGCTTTGGGTAGCACAATACGGTGTGGAAGCACCCACTTTGCCTTCTTTATGGTCCAAATGGACGTTCTGGCAAAAAGCAGAAACGGGCACCATTCCAGGAATCAACGGCAATGTAGACCATGACATTTTTCATGGCTCAGAAGCCGAACTCCAAAACCTGGTAGTCAAATAGTTTTACTTATTAGCGACCAAGGCATACACCATCGGTAGTTTGTTGCCGATGCTTTTGATGCGGAATTTACCGGGTTCAAATTCCTCCGTACCTGAAAAACAATCGTACGGCGAGTAGTCGAATTCCTGAAAAGTGGTCAATTGGAGACCAGCGGTGCGCAAGGCAGTAACTACTTCACTCAGGCCATGGTTCCAGCTTACGTATTTGGCTTGTATAGGCGCTTGTTCATCGGTGTAGGTCCCGGAGTTTTCTTCTTTGATGGGCCCTGAGTTGAAATAGCGGTAAGCCACTGATTTAAAATCATCGTCGAACATCCAAACAACTGGATGAAACTCCGCAAACACTAGTCTTCCACCTGGCTTGAGATAACGAGCCACCAAATCCGCCCATTGCTGAATGTCGGGCAACCATCCAATCGTACCATAAGAGGCAAACACCACATCAAAGGTTTCATCGAGGTGCTGAGGTAAATCATACACATTGCAACGAATGAACCGGGCGTTGGCTCCTGCCTTGTCGTTCAATTCACGGGCACGTTCTATCGAAAGGTCGGAAAGGTCCACTCCAACGGCGTTGGCCCCCATTCTGGCCATGGAAATGGTATCCTGGCCAAAGTGGCATTGCAAGTGAAGGACCGACTGTCCTTCCAAATCCCCCAACAGAGGCAGCTCTATGGGGTTCAAAGAGTTGCGCCCTTCTAAGAAAGTTGTATTGTCGTAAAATTCGGAGTCGAAATGCACTTCGGTGCGGTCGTTCCAGGAAGCCCGGTTGATGGCTTCGTAATTGGTGTTGGGGTCGTTGGGTGTATGCATGATATAAGGTTGATGGTTGTGTTCAGGGATATTGGTACAGCAGTTCGTACTGCGAGAGTTCGGCTCGAAAGCCGTGGTGCTTCAAAAAACCAGTCAGGTCATGGGCCTGCTGGTCGACATTCAAAAAATTAAGGGGCTTTTCACTATGCTGCTGCGCATTTTGTATCAAGGCAGAGGCGATGCCCTTTCTTCGGTGAGCCTTGTCCACGGCTATATGCCAGACTCTGCCGGTAGTTGGATTGAGCAGTGCGTAACCTATCAATTGGCCGTCTTGGCTTACGCTCATTTCGAGACAAGTTTCCCGTACGCGCTCCAAACCAACCATTTGCATTTGCCAGGTGGGTTCTATTGTCCAAAGCGCTTGTTTTTGCTCCGAATCCAACACTTGATCGAAGGCCACCGACCAAGGAATTTCGACATGCGGTAGTGTGGCCAATTGTCGATAGAAGGTTACTACCCGCACCCGCTGAAACTGCATCTTTTCATACACCCGGATAGCGGGAGCATTGCTGGTAATCACTTCCAGGACTTCTTGCCGTATACCTGCTTCCAGCTGGTACTGACGCACCTTTTCATACATGGCCAAGGTAAGCCCTTTGCCCCGGTGCTGCGGCAGCACACCGGTTCCCGAATTGTAGGCCATGGGGATTCCATCTACAATGCTACTCGACTGCAAGATGAAGCCGACCATCTCATTTCCTTGGAAAGTTCCTACAGTAAGGTTCCAATTAATGCCTTCCATGGTGAGCTTTCGCATGAACGCCTCTCTGTCCATTTGAACAGGAACAGTATAATCTGAAAAAGCTTGGTTGAACGTAGCCAGCAAGGCATGGTGCTCAGCCGGAAGGATATTTCGAATTACCATGGCTCAATTCCACCGAAAGGTTTTGGCCTCCAGGTCTTTTTCTTCTATCGAAACGGCCGTCATGTTCAAACTAAAAGTAGCGGTCTTGAGCGCATACCGTAGATAAGGCCGCTGAGCAAAAGCGAAGAACCGATCGAGAAAGAAGTCGCGGTGCTCCGTCCAGTTTTCAGGCGATACCCAAGGGGTTTTCTTGCTGAAGCAAAACTCTAATATTACCGCTCCTGCGGTCAAACTGTGTGCATCGTACTGATAGCACTCACAATCATAGCTTATGATCGTTTCATCCGGTAAACGCTCTCTACTGACCAAGGTCAGGGTATTTTTAGAAACGTCTATAGTATCCAACTTATCCGAGTCGCGGTAAGTAAAAACCAGTCCCCCGAGATCGTTTAAATAAAATTGACTCTCAATTTGCCCCGAAGCAATGTTTAGGTGGGTGCGCTTGAACCGGCCATCCTTGGAATAATACATGTCGATCCCGGTACCGTATTTGGCGCGCAAGCGTTCGGGCAACGACTCTGAAGCCAGGCTGGTGGTGCCAATTTCAGTTTTGAAATGCACAATTCCTTCAAACGCCTCACCAGAAGGGCTACCCTGTTCCATGGCACCAAGCATCAAAAAGAGGAAAACGAGCAGCAATTTCATCACAGATCTGATAGAGTGCGTGTGGAGATTAGCTGTTGAAGGTGGGGGGAAATCCTGAATGCGTTAGCAGGTGGAAGTATCCTTCAAAAGCGCTGCAAATATAGCGCTTCTAATGAAACTTGGAAGAGGAGGAAGGACACAAAAAGGGGAAATACTGTAGCGGAATAATTGATGGCAAACCCGAGATTTACAAGCATTCCTTATAAAAACACTTTCAAAATGAACATTTTTAATAGTATTACTATTATATTTGTGAACAAGTGAAAACGTTTAGCGTTTAAACCAACCCTAATAGAACAAAAATGAAGCCAGTATCAACTTACTTGATTTATGAAAAGCCTGGCTCAGTCAATTCAGATCGTTCCAAGCCCCAAAAGACCAGCGCATTAAAAAGGAGACCAACAAATTTCAGATGGATCGAAGGTGCCTTTGCGACCCTCAATAGTTTGGCTGGAACTCCGCCCATCGCTCTTGCAGAAAGGTTGTCGCCACGTTCTTGGCTGATGGTCGGATGGCTGCTTTTGTTGGTACAGCTACCGCAAGCCATGTCGCAGGCTCAAATCTCGGCAGTGCGATCGGAAGCACTCCGCCTCGTACAACAGGGCGATCTGCAACTGCGGCTCGGTAATTGGCAGGAAGCCGAGATAAGCTATACCAATGCTACACAAACCGATGTTTCGTTGGCCGATGCCTTTATGAAGCGTGCACACCTCTATCGGATTACCGGGCGTTATCAGGAAGCCATGCAAGACTACAACCAGGCCATTCACCTCAACCCTTATTCGGAGTACATCTACGACAGCCGGGCCAAGCTCAAAATGCTTGCCATGGATTACCAGGGAGCTATTTCTGATTTGGACACCGCACTATCGCTACAGCCGGACAACATGCTCTTACAGCACTCACGGGTAGACGATATGCTCACTTTAGGCGATTGTGAATCGGCCCTGAAAGTACTGGACACACTGGCTGAAGATTCTCCCTACCAAGAACTGAATTATGAAAAGCTAGCCCTCACCTACCTCCAACTCGAAGACCAGGAAGCCAGCCTGCGTTACTTGGACTCGGCTTTGTTGATGAACCCTCAATCATCATTGGCTTACAATGTTTTAGGAATGATTTACCTGGAAAGCCAGCAACTACGCCTGGCGGTTGATGCTTTTTCGAAGGCATTACAGCACAATCCAGGTTTTGCCATTGCCTATTACAACCGCAGCCTCGCCTACCACTACTTAGGTTTAGCTGACCAAGCGCTGGAAGACATGAACCATGCAGTATCACATTGCACTTCAGAGAGTAGTGTTTATTTTTCGCGCGCTTTGCTGCGCAAACAAATGGGCGACCTGGAAGGAGCGGTTGAAGATTACACCAAGGTGCTGCACCTGGACAGTTCGTATACTGCAGCCCTCTACAACCGGGCTTTTTCCCGAAAACTATTGGGCGATTACCAATCCGCCCTCCATGATGCCAATGCTGCGGTTGAAGCCGAGCCTCAGAAGGCGGAACACTGGAATTTAAAAGGCAACGTTCACCTCTTGTTTGGCGACTATAATGAAGCCATTTCCGGCTACAGCCAGGCCATTTACCTCGATCGTGACTATGCTGCCGCCAGTTACAACCGTGGACTTGCCTACCTCATGAGTTTTCGACCCAGCGAGGGTTGCCTCGATCTAAATGAAGCGCTTCGTTTAGGTTATGGGCCCGCCCAAAAAGCACATGTACACTTTTGCTCCCCATAAATTTCTCACCCCAACTAAACCAACAAAACTGCTATGGAAATCCTGATTATTGAAGACGAACCAAGTTTGGCCAATCTGGTAAAAAAGAGCCTGGAAGAAGTAGGTTTCAACGTTACTGCTGCCTACGATGGCATCACTGGTTTGCGCATGGCCCAACAGCAGCCTTTCGATCTCATTTTACTCGATTTGATTCTTCCCGGACTCAACGGTTTGGAGGTATGCCAACAACTCCGAAAAAATGGCGATTCTAATACCCCAATTCTCATGCTTACCGCTTTGAGAAGCCCCGAAGACATCGTTACCGGACTGGATGCCGGAGCGGACGATTACCTGGGAAAACCATTCGAAATCAGCGAACTGCTGGCCCGTTGCCGGGCAATGCTTCGCCGGAAGAACCTCAGCATTTCGGGCAAACGTTTGCTCGTAGCCGATCTTGAAATGGACCTGGATCGCAAAACCGTAGTTCGCAATGGAAAGCCAATCAGCCTGACGGCTCGCGAGTACAACCTGTTGGCTTTTTTCATTCGTAATAAAAACCGGGTGGTATCGCGGTCAACGATCCTCGATCATGTGTGGGGTGTCAACTTTGATTTGGGCACCAACGTAGTAGATGTTTACGTGAATTATTTGCGAAAAAAAATCGACAAAGACTTTCCCAGTAAGCTGATTCACACCCGCGTAGGTATGGGCTATGTGCTAAGTGCAGAAATATGAAAATCAGAAACCGACTTTCCAATTTCTACACGCTGGTTGCGGGTAGCTTGCTGATGATCATTAGTATAGTGATCTTCTTTGCCTCGTCAAGCTACCGCGAAAATGCCTTTTACCAGCGCCTCAGCGAACGTGTTCAGGTGACGGAACAATTGTTTCTCGAAAAGGAAAGCCTGTCGGCCGAGGTGTATCAAAGCATTCGCGATAAGTTTCTTCATTTTCTCCCCGAAGAAATTGAGTACGTGGGAACGGTCGAACAATTCGAAAAAGTGGCCCAAGACTCGCTGGTAGATGTACTACCGAGCGATTTTGTAGCAGAGGTACAGGAAAGTGGGTTTGCCGAATTTCACAAAGGAACCAAACAGGGTGCTGGGCGCTTGTATACGCACAATAACCGACGGTATGCCGTGGTTGTTATTGCTTCTGATCAATACGGGCTGGCCTATATCAATCGGCTGCGCAACTTATTGGTGGTAGGCGTTGGCATCGCCTTGTTGTTGATTTGGGTGACGAGTCGGGCCGTGGCCCGTCAGGCCCTGAAGCCCATTGCCAAAAAGGTGCGCGAAGCGCAAATGATCGGGGCTTCGAACTTGCATTTGCGGTTAGAGGTGCACAATTCGAAAGATGAACTGGGCCAATTGGCCATCGCCTTCAACGATTTGCTCGATCGGTTGGAAAAAGCGTTCAATTGGCAGAAAAACTTTGTTCGAAACGCTTCGCACGAGTTGCGCAATCCACTTGCTGCAATTTTAGGTCACTCTGAACTGGTGCTCCGCAAAACCCGATCGAAAGAGGATTATGTGGAAGCACTTCAAAACATTCATCGGGAGGCAAGTCGCCTCAACCATTTGGTAAACAACATTTTGCAATTGATGCCCGTCAAGGATTCCGATATGCTGCCCTCTCAGGAACGACTTCGCCTCGATGAACTGCTCTTAGAAGCGCAGGAAACCTTGCGCCTTACCCGACCCAACAACCAGGTGCGTGTGGACTGGGACAACATGCCCGAAGATCCCAATTCAATGGAGATTGAGGGCAATGCCAATTTGTTGCAATCGGCTTTGGTCAATTTGCTGGACAATGCTTGCAAATTTTCCAACAACCAACCGGTTGAAGTGGCTTTTCAGCAAGTACACAATGCCATCGAACTTAGCATTCGAGACCATGGGATCGGCATTCCACCCGAAGAGCGGGAAAAGGTTTTTCAACCGCTTCATCGGGCGGGCAACGCCCGTGGTTACAAAGGTTCTGGTTTGGGCCTCGCTTTGGCCCAACGCATTGTAGAGCTGCACCATGGTGCTATAGAGCTGGATCCGCGAGACGAAGAAGGCACCCGAGTAAATTTGAAGTTTCCGGTGGCTGCGCAGCAGTTGATGGAGGTTTAAACTTTAATCCGGTTCTAATTCTGATTTAAAGCCTGACTAATACGGAGGGGCTACTTTTAGGAATATGCAAAACATGCAATTCCTAAAACAAATAGGCCCTGGCTGGAAATTGGTGTTAGTGTTCTTGGCAAGCTTTTACGTTGAAGGTTTGGCTCAGGACCTGACGCGAAGCAACACTGCCACTTTAATGGATCAGCACCGGCTAAGTGCACCGGCAACACCAATTGTTTTACCACTACATCCAGGTTCTTTAATAGTAGTGTCGGCTCCATCGCAGCCTATACCTTCTCAAGGCGACTGCTCTACCGATCATCTGTTTGACGGTTGTATCTGGCCGCCTCATTCCTTCACCATGCGTAGGGTGATGCACCAGTTGCAACATCTGGTTTGCCTGCCGAGTACGGATGAAACCGCCCATTCTATAATGCCCACCAAAATGCTCTGGAAAGCTCCCCAGCACGAGCGCCTGGGCATCCGACTCTCTATCCATTTTTCTCCATGACCTAAAATTCACCACTGCCTTATGAAACCCAAACTTCGAAACGTCCTCCGCCGAATCAATGAATATTTTCAGATTGCTCTAGGCGTGTTACTCGCCAGCCTTGGGCTCAAGGGTTTTTTACTGCCCAACCATTTTTTGGACGGCGGAGTTACGGGGATGGCACTGCTGGGACACACCATTTTCGATATTAATCCCAGTTTGCTGCTGATTATCTTAAGCGTACCCTTTTTGCTGTTGGGTTTCTTCCTGTTGTCTCGCGCCATGGTTATTAAATCGATCTTCAGCATCCTGGCCCTGGCCTTCGTTATTCAAATCGAAAGCTTTCCGGCCTTTACAGACGAGAAACTTTTGGTAGCCATTTTCGGGGGGTTGTTGGTAGGGGCAGGCATTGGACTCACCATGCGGAATGGAGCGGTGTTGGACGGCTCAGAAATTTTGGGGCTCTACGTCAATGAACGTATCGGAATTAGTGTCGGGAAAATAATCCTTGCCTTTAATGTGGCACTTTTTAGCCTCACTGCCCTTACCGTATCGCTGGAGGTGGCCCTCTACTCGATTCTCACCTACGCCATTGCAGCCAAAGTAACTGATTTTGTGATTGAGGGTTTCGAAGATTTCATTGGGGTGATGATCGTATCCAAACAACACGAAGAGCTTCAGGAAAATTTGGTGAATGGATTAGGGGTTGGTCTCACCACTTTTCGCAGTGGAGTAGGCTATGGCAGAAATGGGGCTACTTATGGAGTAGATGTGCTGCAAACGGTGGTCAACCGCATCGACATACGGAAATTACAACGCCTGGTGGAACAGGCCGACCCAGAGGCGTTTATTGTGGAATATAAGGTGAATCAGGTACGCGGGGGCGTTTTGCGCAATTACCTACACCAACGAAAACCCTATTTGCAGGTGCAACAGCCGGAAGTACCACCCTTGAGAGCGGTACGTAGTTTCTACTCTCTATTCTAATGTGATTCTAATTTGGCTTTTAGTTTTCTCTAATAAGAGAGTGTCATCTTCGATTAAACAAAAAAAGAGCGAATTATGAAAGCATTAAAAATCTTACCAGCGGTTCTCCTTGGAGGACTTATGGCCACCAGCTGCGCGGTGATAAAGCCGGGCGAGGTGGGGGTTAAGCAGCGCCTTGGTAAACTGGACTCCAAGGTAATGGCCCAGGGTGCACACGCCTATAACCCCTTCGTTACCCGAGTAGTTGTTACCCCAGTAAGAACCGTTAACCTCGAAGTAGCCCTCAATCTCCCAAGCAAAGAAGGTCTCAACATTAGTTCCAACATTTCTATCCTCTACCGCATCGAGCAAGAAATGGTGCCTACCCTCATTCGGGATGTAGGCCTGAACTACGAACAAATCATTCGGAGCGTATTCCGCTCTTCTTCAGCAGACATTTGTGCCAAGTTTATGGCCAAAGACATGCACTCTGGAAGGCGCTCCGAAATTGAAGATCAAATCGCGGATCGCATGAACACCCTGCTGAAAGAGCGTGGCATTACCATCGAAGCAGTATTGATGAAATCCATCCAGCTACCAGCCGGACTATACGACTCGATTGAAGCACGCTTGCAAGCAGAACAAGAAGCACTACGCATGCAATTCGTATTGGAACAAGAGAAGCGTGAAGCTGAACGCAAAGTCATCGAAGCGAAGGGCGACCGAGACGCTCAGCAAATTCTATCGGAAGGGTTAACCAAAGAAATTCTTGAACTCCGGAGTATCGAAGCATTCCTGAAACTGGCCGAATCCAATGGATCGAAGGTCATTATTACGAATGGCGAAAGTCCGTTTATTATACAATCACAACCATAATATAGGGCCAGCGGGAACAGCAGACGTTACCATAGCTTAATCAGGGGTGAATAAGATGAAGGATCATGCCTCTGTCTGATTCCGCCGGCCTTTTACTACGCTCCAGAATGAAAACCGATTACTACTTTACTCCCATCAGGGACCCGCCTCAAAATCAGCCCAACCGCGGGAAGCATTGGTTGATTGATGTTTGAATTAAGATAGGCCCCACCCTGCTTCCCGCTCTTTTTGATTTTGTGGGGTCTATTTCGCAGGAGCGCTTTCGGTGAAGAACCGGAAGTGCTCCTGTCTTTTTATGCCTATCCTTTGTTTGGGTCCTCCAGGCGGTCCTTCACAAATTCAACCGTTGTTTTACCGTGGGGTGCAGGCTTCCCATTAGACCCCAGGTTCACCATGGTGATGGTATCAATGGAGATGATCGGCATGTGGGTCATTTTATTTCGTGCTTCGCAGCGCAGTGTCAACGATGTGCGCCCAAACTTCACCACTTCAATGCCAATCTCCACAATATCTCCTTGCCGGGCACTGTTCATGAAATTGATGTCGGACATGTATTTGGTAACTACGCCTTTATTTTCCAATTGAATGATGGCATAAAGGGCCGCCTCTTCATCAATCCATTGCAGGAGACGACCGCCAAAAAGGGTTCCGTTTGGGACCATGTCTTCGGGTTTGACCCATTTCCTGGTGTGAAATCGCATGTGTTGTTTTTTGGTTGCAAGCGACCAAGTTACAACCAATCTGATTGTGGCAAAGGCTCCATTTCGGAAATGCCAGGCCACTAAGAACGGAAAAGTGGTCATGGCCAACCGACCATTTAGCTTTTGATTTAATATAGGATCAATTAAACCGTTGGCATCTCCCATGCCCAGGTCAAAAACTTCCTAAAGTCTTCGCCCAAAAAACACGAAGGGTTATAAAGAAAACGGTTTAAAACGCATCCGTTAAAATTGCAAAGCTGGAAACAATTGCCCTTCTACTATAGGTTAGACCAAACTCAAAATCCCTTGGTGGATCGTTGTGTGTCAATTCTACTCCATCCATAGGTCTAATAACCCGGTTGTTGTTAACCCTATAGCATTGAATGGCCTCAACTCTATCGCCTTCATCTTCGGTCATATCCATTTTATCGATTCCTGTTCAAAATTGGGACCTGCAAAACTTCACAATCAAGGTCAAGCCCTGCGGGTTCGTGCCGAAACCTCGCCGGTCTTCGAGCGGACTGTGTCAGCCTACTGGCTGAGTCGAGAAGCCCGGCGAGGGACCAACCGGAAGGAACATGAATCAAAAAAATGATGTTCCTATGAATTATTTAAATGATGCGCCTTT
>CALCCE010000224.1 GCA_937899835.1 uncultured Flavobacteriales bacterium
GGTTTTATTTGCGGAGGATTTGTGTTGCTCTTACAACCGCCAGCTGGCATTAGCATGGTGATCGTGAGCATGCTATTGGTGATTGCTTTGGCCTTTTGGGGCGATTACCGTTTACGAAAACGTGGGGCCAAAGACGAGGCTTAACAGCTAATGCCTCTATTTCCATAAAAACGGTTGTGCGCTAAACTGAAAAAAGCCGATTTGCCTGTAGGGTTACTTTCCATCTAATAAAGAGACACAAAAGTACCCGCAGTTCCCTGCTGCTCCGACCATAGAGCCTGGTAGCTACACCTTTCGTTTTTCCTACCCTCAGTCAACCACACCTTAACCTCATTACTCTTCCACGTTTTCGGATTGGGCCTTTTCTCGCCTTTTCATTTTGGCCTACTTGGGTTAAAATCTGCTGCTGCCGTAGCTGCAACAGCGTTGTTTTAACCTCTGTAATATCCACCTGCCCATGAATTGAACTCTACCGCGAAAGCGCCACTGCTTTCCATTTTGAGCTGCCGACCGGCAGCCAATATTTTTAACCCTACCAATCTATTATCATGAAATACTTCATATTCGGGCTCAGCCTTTTGCTGTGCTGCCTGGGAACCTATGCCCAGGAAACCGTTTGCAACGATGGCATCGACAACGATGGCGATGGCTTTGTAGACCACTACGATGCCGATTGCAACGCCTTAGGGGCAGATGTATCCTTTACCACCGACCATGCCCACTCACCTACCAGCACTGAGGGATCGATCAATACTTCGGTCAGTACCGGCACCCGCATTCATACTTTTGCATGGTCGAACGGCAGCATCTCGCCCAACCCGACCAACCTTGCAGGAGGTGTGTATACGGTTACCATTACCGATTTGAATAGCAATTCGGAAATTTATCAAGTATATGTGCCTTTTCCGTTGCCTTGGCGGTGCCCCCAGCAGACGTATTATCAATATTCTTGGAACGAGACCTTTGAGCTCACCCAAACCGGGGGTATGATGGGTGCCACAGCGGTCTTTCAAGCTCCGAATACACAACACCGGCCCAATGCTGGGATAGGGGCAGTTGGGCTGAACGCAATAGGCTTTAACCGGAACGATAGCTATGCTTATGGCATTGCTGTTGAAACAGGTACTACCCGGCGGGTGTTTCGGGTTGGTCATAACGGGCTTATTAGTTTGGTTGGTGATTTTATAACTCCTGGAGTTGCACAAACACTTGATGCAGGCACCATCGACGATCAGGGTAACTTCTGGATTAGCAACGGTAATTCCAGAAGATTATATAGGGTGGAAAACTATGCAGTTGGGTCAGCTGAAACAGTGGACCTCACCTCTAATTTTAATGTGCCGGGCTTTGTAGGTTCTGATTTGACGTATGACCCAACTGCGAACAACATTGTGTCGGTAAGGGCTTCCAACCATGTGGTTAGTGTCTCAGTAAATGGGGCTCGAAATGGATTTACGGCCTTCAACGACCAATTGCTGGTAGGCCCTATACCTTCCGCCTATGGTTCCATCTGGATGAATCCGGCAGGCAATCCAATTGCTTACCAAAACAATAACAACAACGATTATTTTGAAATCACCAACCTTGCTACCGGTGCGACAAATCCAATCACTGGGGGAAACAACTATACCAGCAACGATGGTTTCGGGTGTCATCTTTCGCAAGAAAACAACCCTTGCTACATTTTGGTGGTCCCTGAAAACATTACCCACCCAAGTTGTGATGGTGCGAGCGATGGGGCAATCAATGTCTCCATTTACGGAGCGGCCCTACCACTGCAAAACGTCACCTGGACAGGACCGGGTGGATCTTTCACCACCGAGGATTTGAACGGCCTGGTGGAAGGCACTTACACCCTTAACGTAACCGACGACAACGGCTGTACTGCCAGCTATTCGGTGACCTTGACCGATGAGCCCGATCCTGAATTTTATTTCAGTTTTAAACAGCCTTGCGATGATTTCATCGGACGCATTGCCATAGTTGATGCGAACGGCGACCCCAATCGGGCTTTCGCAGATGATTATACCATTCAGTGGTCGATCCTCAACGATCCGGTGACGGGAGCTACTTCTCCTATTTTCAATCCGGGTACGCCGGCACGTCCCAACTGGCGCAACTATTTCACCTTGCAGGGAGGCACCACCTACCGCCTGTTCATTCAGAGTTTGGACGGTGGTTGCCTCTATGGCCCCTTTGATTTTGAGGTGGAAGATTGTGGCGGCTGCGAATCCCTGGATGCATCGTTTACCAACGACAACGGCAACAGCACCAATACCTTCACTTTTACCGAAAACACTACCCTTGGACCAACCGTGCAATACGTGGTGTGGGATTTTGGAGATGGCACCAGCGAAGTGGTATACGGAGCCGGCCAAAGCCTGCAACACACCTTTCCTTCGGCGGGCAACTACACGGTGTGCATGACGGTGTATAGCATAGAGGCCAACGATGGCGAATGCTGCTCAGACACCGAGTGCAAAGTAATTGAGGCCAACGCTTTGAGTGATCCCTGTGGGGCTCTGTTCGCCGACTTTATTGCCGATTATGCAGGCAGTAGAACGTATCAGTTCATCAACACCAGCCCGATTTCGGCCGACCTCCTGATTTGGGATTTTGGCGATGGCAATACCCTCACCCAGGCTGGCAGCAGTACCGCTTCGGTGGTTCACACTTATGCCACGGGTGGCAACTACCTGGTTACACTCACCTTGGTGCGCTTTCCCGGTATCGGTGCCGATGATTGCTGCCGCTCGGTCAAACAACTGCCGCTAACCATCGGTGGTGGTGGCGAAGAATCGGGCAAAATGGAAACCCCTGAAGACTTGGATCAAGATCAGGCAGAGGCGGAAGAAAACGTATTCTATCTCTTGCAAGAAGCCGGCATAGAAATGACCGTTTTCCCCAATCCTTTCGACCAGGATTTCCACATCCGTTTCCAAGCCAGCACTCCGGGCGAACTTCACCTCGTACTGCGCAATAGCCTGGGTCAAGTGGTGCACCGATCGGTAGAGTCCTACCAAGGCGACAACACCATCCTCACCGTTGATTTTGGTGCCGATGCCTTAGGACAAGGAATCTATTTGCTGGAATACCAATTCAATGAAGCGCACGGTAGCCACAAGCTCATAAAAGGAAGATAAGAGTTACAGAGCGGAGAACGGAGAACAGAACGGAGAGCGAGGAATAATCAAAATCCTCCGCTCTCGTTCTCCGCTCTCCTTCTGTTATCCTCCGCTCTCCTTCTCCACTTTCGCTCTACAAATAGAACATGCTCGGGTTTGTGTTGTTAATAGAACATGAAAAAGTTTCTCTGGATTTCTTTGGGCTCTATCGTGGTATTGGCCCTCTTATTTCAAGGATGGGTGATGTACATAAGCGATACTGAAGAACAACCGTATGAAGTGCTAACAACCTTTGATGAGGTAGAAATTCGCCATTATCCTCCGGCACGGATGATCTCAGTGCAAACGCCAACGGACACCAGCCGTAGAGGCAACGATGGTCAGTTTCGGGTGTTGGCCAATTATATTTTCGGCGGCAACGAACGGGAAGAGAAGTTTGCCATGACGGCCCCCGTCCACATGGAGCAAGAGGAAAATTCTCGGCGGATGAGCTTTGTTTTGCCCCAATCGGCCTGGCAGGATTCTTTGCCCACTCCCAACGATTCAGCAGTACAAATGCACTGGTCCAAAGACGATTACGTTGCGGCCATTCGCTACAGCGGCTACACCAATCCACAATTGGAGGCAGAATACCAGAAAAAAATAATCGAGGTTTTAAAAGAGCAAGGCATTCGCCACTACGGCAATTTTCGGTCCCTCGGCTATGATCCACCTTTCAAAATGAACGATCGTAGAAATGAGGTGATTGTCTCCATTGACCCGGAATCCAAAGCGTTTTAGAGCAGATCAAATTTCCAGTTGTAGCTACAGGCTGATCAGTTTCAGAGCAAACGAACGAGTGCGGTCAGCCTATTAATAATTTCTTCAGGCAGCGAAGCCCCTCGCCACTGTTCTCCGTCCTCAAACTGTTTTACTTCTGCATTCTCACTCTCCGTCTTCATTCTGTAATCCGTCCTCGTTCTCGCTCTCCGTTCTGTAATCCGTCCTCATTCTCGCCCTCCGTCTTCGTTCTCGCTCTCCGTTCTGTTATCCTCCACCTACAGTGGCACAGTGCAACGGTTTCAATAATTCCATTACGTTTTCCGTTATTGAGCGCCAAGGCCCCCTTTCAAGCCCCCAACTGGTTTAGAAATACCTGCTCGGCAAGTGGCGCCCCTCTCTTCTCACACTGTCCTACCATGACCTCCCTTTCTGCTACCCAGTTTGCGTTATTTTTTCTTTGTACTGCTTTGCTTTGCCCTTTGACAGGCATTGGGCAACCTATTGATTTACTGGAAGATGCCATTGAGCAGCCAAAGGCCACATCCTGGAGTAAAGGTTTTACTATTCCACCTGATCGGGATACGATCATCGTGCTTCCTGGCTGGACGGCGGTTCACCTCCCTGCTGGTGCTTTTGTTACACAAAAAGGCCATGCAGTGGAGGGAAGACTTGACCTCAATGTACGGGAAACCATTGGTCCATTACCAGCCAATTATTGGGATTCAACAGCGGTATCATCTCAAATAAGAGTAAAGGCTCAGGAGCACTCGGGCACCTTCGAAATCCGCGCTTTTTATCTCGGGGAGGAGTTGAAGCTCCAAAAAGAGAAAGGCCTGAATTTGTACCTCAACACCCACCACGGTGGAGACTTCATGCTTTATCGAGAGCAAAAGCAACACCCATCAAAGTGGAGGTTCGTTCATCAAGAACACTCAGAATTGCCGGGCACATCGACTACAGGACGCCCTTTGAGGTGGGATACCATTGAATCTCCTGCCACAAAAATTCTTACCCGGTGCCCATTGCAGATCACTGATCTAAACGGTGAATCAGCACCTGAATGGATTTACCAAGCTCCCTGGCTATCGCTGGAATTGTCCCGGCCTCAATTTTCTTGTTTTCTGGATGAAAAGGCAATTGGAAAAGCAAAAGGGTTTTATGAAGATGGCGCTCTTTTTAGCCTGGATTCCAATCGATTGATCGTTTACCGAAATGATTCGGTGCTGGTGCTAGACTACACCGGAGCTTTCCGTTTTGGCTTGCCTATCTCCGGGCGGGAAAAAGGACGTTTTGAAACCAACGGGCAACTGATTATTGAAGAGGACCGAAAGGCTTCCATTCGAATTGTTGACACCGACGGGAAAACGGTGCTTCAACGCATTGGTGCACAAAACCTGCAATACCTATCGGAACACCACCTCTATTGGTACACCAATTTTGCCACCACCGATAGCACGCATTATTACCTGGATGTAGTAGATGAGGCCGGAAATCGGATGGCTTCTATTCCTTGTCGCAAGCACCCTAAAAAACAGCAATTCTATTTTCAAGAGCTCAAAAAAGGTAAGGGTGTTGCGCCTTTTTGGGTAAGTCCAAACCAGCAATGGGTGGCCACTATCACTGGGGAGGGCATAAAAGTCTATTCGGCAGATGGTTCCCTACAAGCCACCACTCCCAATAATCCACTTTTTCAAAACGCTAAATTTTCAAACTACCGCGACCATTTGATCCTCACCGACACTTTGGATCGGCTTTGGGTGTGGAATTGGAAAGCACAGCAGTTGATGTGTCAACCCTGGTCAACGAATTTTGCCAGCGCTGACACTTACGCTTCACATCCCGCTCTTCCGCTGTTGGCTTACAGTGATTCCAAGCAAAAACAATTGAAGTTCTGGAATTGGGAGACTGACAAGGCAGACAGTGTTTTTGCTGGTTTCAACACCACATATTTAGCCTATGGCAACACCTTCAATTACCTGTATCATTATGGTTATTCGGGAAGACTTCAGGTGCTGCAAGATTCAGGGGAAGAAGTCGCATTGCTAACCAACGAGTCCCCCAACTTTGTATTTGCTGTCCCTGATGCTTCAGGAGGTTTACTAACGGCTTATACACGCGAATCAATATGGTTCGCAGATCATCGTGGCAAGCGCATCCAAACCTTTGACTTTTCAGGTGCCAATGGAGTAAGAATTTCGCCCATATCCAGCCATCGAATGGGGATTTCTCCGATGGGTTGGATGATCGGGGTTGACTCCAAGGACCATTCACTCAAATTTCAATGCGTGGAACCCAATTTTTCCTTCCGGTTTTCTCTTGATGCTCAAGGCCCTACAGACCACTATTGGGTTAAAAGCAAAAAGACCGTTAATGAGGATGGCAGTCTTCGCTACCACTTGGGTGACCTTCAATTGTTGAAAGTCTATGCAGACAGTAGCATTTGGGCCGTGGGTGCTTCTGGTGAACTGTATCATGGTTACCTATCCGAGGCCCGTTATCAACCCAATGAATACCAGATCACCTTGCAATCGCTACACCAAGAATTTGTCGGTCGTACGCTGCTGGATGCTCCAACCCATAAAAGGCTAAGCGCTTTTCAAAATAGTTTATTCGATACTGAATGGGGCGAATACCTTTTTACGCATCGAAAGTACTTTCCTCCACTTCATTTTCGCACCATTGCCCTAAACCAGACCGGAGGTTACCGATGGAGCGTGCGGTATTTCAGAGCAAGAACAAGAAAGGAGCGCGAGAACGAGAAAGGAGAGCGAGAGGGAAAACGATCAACCAATCAATAATTTCTTTCAGCAGCGAAGCTCCTTCGCTCTCCCTCTCCGTACTCCTTCTGGTCTCTCGTTCTCTTCAGGCTTTTATTTTCTTGATTAACACCAACTGCCCCAAGTGGTAGTAGCCGTGTTCGATGAGTGCTTCCAGGTTTCGCCGATAGTTGCCGTAGCGTTCATCTACAAAGGGAGCTTCCATTTCTGCATCGTCGAGTTGGGCGATCTTTTCCACGATTATAGTAGCGTTTTTGATAAAGTCCTCCACCAGTTGATCCCATGCGGCTTGATGAGAGATAGTGGGCAAATCGAAACTGAACCGGTCGCTGATGGTGAGCGGACCGCCGTTCAATACTTGCAGCAAGCCCGCTAAGTAGTAATTGATGTGAAAGGTGAGTTTAGCAACGCTGTTGAATTGGTCCACTTGGCGGGTGGCCTCTTGCCAGGACAAGTGTTCGATTTCCTGGCGGTAATTGGTGTTGGCAATCCACTTGCCGTCCAACAGCACTTCTTGCAAACGCCTGGCCAATTGTTGGGATGATGTCATGGTCGGGTAATGCGGGTAAGGTTAAAATGCTACAAGCCCAAGTGGGGCAGCTTCTTCACCTTGTGGTAGCGCAATCCGGCCTGGATGCAGCGCTTAAGCTCTTTTTCGGGCAGCGTTTCGTTAAGTGGAAAGATCAAAGCACGGTTGCCTTCATAGTCAAACAAGGTGTTGTAAACGGTTCTAAACGTTGGCACCAGCTGGCTGGTACACTGAAAATACATGGCGTATTGCCCCGAATGTTTGGGTTTCCAGTCGATGCGCAGCGTGCTTCCGTACCGGGTAAGGTAGCTGGGCTCTCCCCATTTAAGGGTTTCTTCTACTTCTTCAATTTCCTCCAATTCTTCGGCCGCTTCTAAAATCAGTTGCCGCAGGCGCTCCATCTGAGGGCGCACAAAATCCGGATACGCTTTGAAAATAGCTGCTACCTCGGAGTTGGTGGTTAGTTGCGTCATGCCAGTAATTAGCTTTGGTGCTAAGAAGGTAAAGAAAAGCAAAAGATCATAGCCACGTGGTTTTTTGGGTACTTTGATGCGAATGGTGAAGACCAGGGTGAGAAAATGGCAATTCGAAATACGAATGCCTACTTTTGAGCGACAGATACGAATGTTAACCCAGAAAAGACCTAAAAACAGCACTCAACCAACGAAACGAATCCACAATTGGCGGTGACCATGCGTTCTCTTTTTACCAACGATAAATGGGTTTATGGGTTAGCTGGAGCGCTGCTCCTGCCTGCATTGTTTTTTAACCTCGACCTCATGCCGCTCAACGCGGACGATGGCCTGCGGGGCCTGGTGGCACTGGAAATGGTGTATGCCGATGAGTACCTGGTGCCGAGCAACAACGGTGATTTGTATTACCGTAAACCTCCTATCTTCAATTGGTTCATTGTGTTGGCCCATCAGTTAACGGGTTCCTTCTCCAACTTTACCATTCGTTTCCCGGTAGGGGTTTCATTGTTGTTGTTTGGAGCTACTATTGTGGCCTTTTTGCGCAATACTATAGGTTGGCGCAATGCTGCTTTAGTGGCGCTTCTCACCATGACCAGTGGCCACATCTTGTTTGAATCTTCGCGGGTAGGTCGTATCGACATCACTTATTCCTGGATGATCTACACCGGGTTCATGGTAGTGTACCACTACTTCCGCAAAGGCAATTGGTGGGGGTTGTTTTTGGTTTCTTATGCCGTGGCCGCCCTCGGTTTTCTCACCAAAGGCATGCCTACCGTGGTGTTTCAAGGGGCAACACTCATCGCATGGTTGAGCATCAGCGGCCACTTCAAGCGCTTGTTTTCGTGGCAACACCTGGCGGGAGGGGTGCTTTTTTTGATCGTGGTGGGAAGCTACTACGGAATCTACGAGCAGCGGAACCCGGGTGGGGTGGTAAAACTAATCAGCGCTTTGTGGACCGACAGCAACGAACGTACGGTAGCCCACTTTAGCCTTGGTAAAACCTTGGGGCACATCGCCGTTTTTCCGCTCAAGCTGCTCTATGAAATTTCTCCCTGGTGCTTGTTGGTCATTGCCTGGGTGCGAAAAGGCTGGGGAAAGCAAGTGCGGCAGCAACCTTTGTTGTGGTTTTCGGCGGTTATTTTCCTGGCCAACATCCTGATATATTGGATTTCGCCCGGGAGCAACACGCGGTATATCTTAATGTTTTTTCCCTTGGTGGCGCTGTATTTGGTGTGGTTTTACCGCATGCCAGCGTTTCAGCTGCCTGCCCGCAACAGCATCATCGACCGGATTTTTCAAGGCTTGTTGGTGTTACTGGTTGCCGGGGTTTGGTGGTTTGCCATTTCTGACGAGTTTGCCTTAGCACCTCACCGCTTGCTTTGGTGCGCAGTGTTGTCATTGGGCTTCGCAGGATTGGCCTTTTTGTTTTACAAAATGCCTCGATCGCGGCTGGTGCTCATGGTATGTGCCGTATTGCTGGCCCGTATTTCATACAATGCCATGGTGCGTCCGGTGTTGGATCAAACCAGCAGAGGCGTAGTGTTTCGCGATGGTGCCGAAGAAGCCGCGGATCTAAGCATGGGCCAGGAGTTGAAGGTATACGGCAAAGCCAGCATCTTTCCCGAGATCACCATTTACTTTTCCAGGCAACGGGAGGAAATTCTGTTTCGCCAACGAAAAAACATCGACAACAACGGCACCCTCTACCTCATCGATCAGGATCAGAAGGCCCGGCTCGAAGCAGCGCGCGTTACCTGGACAGAAAAGTTCCAGTTTGCCATGAGCAAGCATGTGGATTTGTACATGGTGCAATTTCACAACCATCCCGAGGCCCTGGTGGGTGATGGCATTGACGCTGTGCCATAGCGGTATAGCTTAGGGCTTACTGCCTGAGGTTCATATTATTTCGCAGGTCATTGAAACCATTTATCAACGCCTTCGTTACAAGGGCATGCGTTTGGTTATCCGATACCGCGGAAAAGTTCTTTTCCGTCTCGTGGTCACCTACTGAATCTCCCCAGTATTCGCAAGGCACCTCTCTCAGTGGTCATTTTTAGACTACCTTGATTTCTATTGCCCATTTTCTTTCGTTTTTCATCATGCTAATCCATCTGTTTTCTCGATTGGATGGTTGAGGTGAATCATACCTGTGAATGAAGCAGACGAGTTTTGTGTTGGGTATTAACAAGGAATACCATTTTACCATTAGGGCTTTTACAAGCCACCCAGTTAGCCTTCAGCATAGTCAGCGATTTGTGCTTATCAATAATACTTGGTACAAAAATTGGAATTTAGACAAGTGTGCGAATTGCTTTTGACCTCGACGATTTACTTATTCCTTCTCAATTTTCATTTCCAACTTCATCACTTTCCATTTGGCAAAAAGCCTTACGTCTTGAAAACCTGCGTGAAGGAACATGTCATCTTTTTTCAGAGTTGAAAAAACAGGATCATGAGATTTGGGTGTACACCAGTTCTTTGCGTACCAGGAGCCATATCTTTAAAACTTTCCTTTTCCAAGGAATGGTGTTGGACGGGATTGTGAATTATCAAAAACATCAAACTTCGGTTCCTGTTGAATTTAAAAACCTTTCAAAGCATCCCCCCTCTTTTGGTATTCATTTAATGATTGATGATCGTCCAGTAATACAATTAGATGGCCAACAATTCGACTTTGAAGTACTATGCATTTCACCCCACGAGCTGCTTTGGACACATAAGGTTCTTGAAACTACTGCCCAATTGATGAAGCTCCACTGAGCATACCAAAAGTTCGTCCGCAATAAATGGGTTTCACTCCCTGATTTTTACCCTTTGTCAGAAAAGCCTTGTTCGATCAAGCACCCACCGGTAGTTTTGTAATCATTCAAAACTCAAATCTATCGCTCTTGAAACCGCTCCCTTCCTCTTTTCGCCTCTTGTGCCTTTTGGTGGCCTTATTTTTGGGCCTTCCTGCCGGGTTTACCCAAAACGAATATTCCATTTCCGATTCTGCCCGCCAGCAGCTGGATAGTGCCTACCGTGAGGTATTGGAAAAATACAAAGTGGTGGGAGCCAGCCTGGCCATTGTGGACAGCAACGGCATTGTATATGCTCAGGGCTACGGATTTCAAGACCGTGAGCAGCAAGTGCCTGCCACAGAAAACACCATTTATCGAATCGGTTCTATTTCTAAGTCGTTCACGGCCCTCTCCATTATGCAATTGCAAGAACAAGGGGCCCTCCATGTTGGTGATCCGATTGGAAAACACATCCCTGAATTGAAGGTGCACAGCCGCTTTGACGCGGATAATCCATTGTTGATCGAAGACATTTTAACACACACTTCGGGCCTGCCCAGCGATTTGTGGTCGGGCTTTTTCTGCGATACCCCTCCTCCTACCGATTGGTTGGTTGGCACCCTCAACAATTGCACAATGGCTGCACCGGCCGGGTATCAGCACTCCTACTCCAATGCCGGCTATGGCTTGCTCGGTGAGTTAGTGCAACAAACCACGGCCAAGAGCTATCAGGCCTACCTCACGGAAAATATTTTTGCGCCTTTAAACATGAGTGCTTCCTACGTGGATCAGCCTACGGAAGAGCAAGCTGCGTTGTATTCGAAAGGCTACCTCGATGGAAAAGCGGTGGATGAAGGCATCATTCGCGATCAGGGGGCTGGTTTGGTACACAGCAATGTGTTGGACATGGCCCATTACATCCAAATGTATTTGCAACGGGGCCAATTTGAGGGGCGCCAAATTGTGGATAAGGCATCAATGGAAGCCATGGAGCGCAATGCGGTAGGCGATTTGGTGTTGGCTACGGATGCACAATGGGGTTTTGGCTTGTATGCCGATTCCATGAGCTGGAAATCGGAAACGGATACTCTGGTGACGCGGATTGTTGGCCACGGTGGCGATACCTGGGCCTACCATGCCGACTTTGCCTACTTGCCCGAAATGAAGCTGGGCGCCATTATTTTAACGAATACCGATCGTGGAGTCCGGATAGCTTCTGCTAAAACGGTGCTTGAGAAATACCTGGAATACGAACACAAGGTTCGGTTTAAAAAGCACAAAAAGGCCGTTAAGGCGCCTGTGGGAGACCAAATAGCGAGCCCTGAGCAAGTTGTGGGCGAATACTATTTTCAAGGGCTGGCGCTGAAGGTGAAAAGCACCAAGAAAATTACGTTTAAGCAAAGTGGGGTAAAAGTGATTTTGACCCCTGTGAACGACTCATTGGTGTACTCCGCCAAGGCCAAAATTTTAGGCATCTATCCCGTCAAGGTTAAAAACCAACGCTTTCGGTTTGTTACCAAAGATGGGGAAGTGTTTTTCAAAGTGATTTACATGCACAATGGCTCGGAGGATTACGTTGCTCGTAAAAGCTCTTCGGGACCACTCAATAGCAGTTGGTCGGAACGCCTTGGTAGTTATACCGTTGTGAGCAACCCCTACCCTTGTACCGACTGTCCTTTTATGAATTTCGAAGGCTTGAGCATGAAGCTCAAAGAGGTGAACGGAACTTTAGTGTTTGAGATGGAAGCAAAAACGCGCGATACCCGCAGGAGGATGTTCATGAATCCGATAAATGATGAGTTCTGCGTTTCCTATGGTATTGGAAGAGGTACTGGAGAAGCGATTCGGGTATTGCCCAACGGAAACCTCTTTTACAGTGGGTTCGAGTTTGTGAAAAAGTCCTGATGCAAGAAATGGAAAACTGGTTGCATCAACGGGTGATAGGTTCATCCTGCGGTAGTTGGTCCAATGGTCTTATTTTATGTGATTAACGCGAAGTGCCATAACCAAACAAGGTTTCAATAGTTAAAGGTCCCAAGCAATGCACTTGTCCATCCTGGCAACCTCGTGGCCTAATCGATAGGCATAGCTCTTCTTTTTTTCAGCCACTACTGACTTCGGGCCCATGCCTTCTTTGGTCAATTGCAGTTGAAATCGTTCCATCCGTACCTCAAAAACGATGTATTTACTATGAACGGAAGGTATCGTTCATCCCCAATGAACTACGTTCGTCCATAATCCACTTCAGTTTATCAATGAAGTGGATTTTTTCTTGGAAGTAGCGGATGTCAAAATTACTTTAGGGATAGAAATTGGTTGCGGTTTTTAGTGGGTGTTTTCCCTTTTAGAGTTTTCATCATGCATAAACTTCAATTATTTTCAGTTGCCTTGGCCAACTATTCGTGTGGAACGCGGAGGCAGCATTTTAGAATAAGCAAGCCAATCCCACCCAGGTTTTCTGGTGGCTTCACGAAGTCGTTTGTTTTCGAACGGAAAGACGTGCATTGTTCCACACTACTTTCTAAATTTTATTTTTCTAATGAATGCTTCTATTCGTTTTGTGGGTTTTTTATGTTTATTCCTACTTGTTTTTTCAGCCAAAGCTCAAAGACTTGCAACGCCTACCAGCCTCGATTATCAACGGGGTACCATCGTTAAAGGAATGCTTTTTCCGGGCATCAGGCTCAACAATGTGTCTATTGGGATAGAGAAATTAAAAACCGCCAGGGTTTCTTTGAATGCCAATTTGGGGACTTCCTTTGGAAGGATCTTATCTTCTTCTTTCAGGAGGGTTTCTTTTCGGGCAGGTCCTCGTTTTTACTTGCTTCCTTTTTCGCTACGCGAAAACAGCCCCATTTCTTTCAACCTGTTTACCGAAGCCTTTGTAGGCGCTTCTGCCCATAATCAAGAGTTTGGTAGTGAATACGCCTACCGTTCAGCTCACGGAGGGATAGCTTTTGGCCAGCAATTGTTTTACAACCGCTTGTCGTTTGAAATCGCTGCCGGACTACGGCGTCATTTGGGCTATTTCAGAGCGGTTTCTACTTCGGAAGGCCGCGCTGTCGCTACATTGTGGGCCAGTTATGTGCTCCACGTACAATTCGGCTACTTGCTCCACGGCAAGAAAAATTAACTGAGGCTAACACATTTTATTCAAGACTAAAAAAATGAAGCATTTGATTCGTTTAATGGCTGTAGTAGGTCTTTTGATCACTGCATCCACGGCATTCTCCCAAATGAACGAAAATAGTTTTCCACCCTTTGATTTTCAACGTGGTACAATTGTGAAAGGCATGCTCTTTCCTACCCTGTTGCTAAACAATGTTTCCATTGGAGCCGAAAAACTGAAAGGCAGTCGTTATAGTTGGAATGCTACTTTAGACGCCACTAATCTCAATTCACCCGTAACACGTTCGCTCCGGTTCTCCTTTCGTGCAGGCCCTCGCATGTACCTTTTTCCCTTTCGGATGCGAGAAAACAACCCCGTTTCCTACAACCTGTTTACCGAAGGCTATGTGGGTGCTTCTTTGGTCTACTCCAGCGCGGTGGAAGTGCGGAGCAACCAAGAATTCCGCTCGGTTTTTGGAGGATTGGCCATTGGGCAACAATTGTTTTATCACCGCTTGTCACTCGATGTCGCCACCGGGATAAGCCAACACTATGGCAACCGAAAAGACTATACCTACGCGGCCAACAGCGAAAACAATACCACATGGTTGGGCGCAGTAATTCATGTTCAGGTAGGTTACTTGATCAACCGCAAGCAAAATTAGCGGGAGTAAAAAGTAAGAAGTCAATCACACTTCTTATTCAACAGGAGTCTTCGATGATTGGCACAACGATTTGATTGTGTGTGACTAAAGAGTGAATGGCCTTAGCCTTGCCAGGCAGTTATCCGGGCTACAGGAATGGCTTCCTTCTTCCCCTTAACCGGTTGGTCTTCCAAAGGAGTAATGGCCGCACGGCCTTCTACTGCTTTTGCTACTGATCCGTGTACCAACAGGGAGTCGCACCATTCGGGTCGAAAGCCCAGGGTTTGAACCCGCTTTCCGGTGTTGACCACATCACCGGTTACGGAATACTCAATACGGTTTTCAGAGCCCAAATTTCCAGCCACGACTTCTCCATAGTTTAGTCCAACGGCCATTTGAGGTTCCTGAGGAAGTAAATCGGCGTGACGCTGTGCCCATTCGTGTTTCTTGCGGAGCATTTCTAAGCCACATTGCACCGCCCAACCCGGATCATCACCGGTAGTTTCTGGTGCGCCAAACGTGGCAAAAATCTCGGGGCCAACGAATTGATTGATCATGCCCTTGTGGGCTTTGATCACTTGGGTCATCGACCGGTAAAAGTCGTTGAGCAATGTCACCACGGTTTGCGGTTTGAGGTGGACCGTAAGGTTCGGAAAGTCTACGATTTCGCAAAACATGACCGCCACATGGCGCAACTCGCCGGTAAATAATTCCTCCTCGTTGGCCGCCAAAGTGCGGTCTACCACCTGCTGGGGAACGTATCGCTTGAACAAGTCGAGCACTTTTTCTTGCTCCGCCACTTGTACTTTCAGGCTTTGCAACAACTCTTGATTGGCCTCTTGTAGCTGAAACAATTCCCGGGCATTTTCAAGGGTCATGCGCAATTCGTTTTCGTCCCAGGGTTTGGTGATATAGCGAAACACCTGACCGGTATTGATGGCCTCGATAATGGATTGCACATCACTGAATCCGGTGAGGATCATCGAGATGATTTCGGGGTGGTCCGGGTGTACCTTTTCCAAAAACTGAACACCAGTCATGCCCGGCATGCGCTGGTCGGTAACAATGATGTGTACCGGCTCGCGGTTGATGATTTCCAGGCCTGCTTCACCACTTTCAGCGGTTAAAATGTTGTATTCCCGGCGAAAAGCCGCTTTGAAACTGAAGAGGTTGTGCGCCTCATCGTCCACGTACAGAACGGTAAACTTGTCGGATGGCATGTGTCGATTCGCTTCAGACAAAACTACACACAAATTTGTGGGGACCGTACGTTCAAAACAGATTCCAGTCGGATCGATTCAGCCTTGCGCCTAAAGAGAAGCATATATCCTGTGCTTATGTCCATAGTTAGGAGTTCCTTGCGATAATCCCCCTATCTTTCGCCCCATGGCCACCGTTGTTTCCTTAGAAAGCTTTATTGGGACAGGATACTTTGGACCAGTAACCCTTGGAGACCGCATCGAAACGGTGAAACAAGCCCTTGGAACTCCAAGTTACACCTTCAACCCAGAGGTTGTTGTCCCTCCCTTGTCTGGATTTACCTACAACGGCTATGAATTTGTTTTCAAGCACGACCGTCTGGTTTACTTTCAAAATGACAACTTCGATACCGATCATCCCTCACTGATGGAGTTTGCCAATGCGACCTTCGAAGTAGATACGGGTTACTTTCGTGCGGATAGGCTTATCACCAGAAGTATGGCCGAAAGCTGGCTTAGGCAAGAACAGATCGCCTACTCGGAAATCGAATACTGGGGGCGAAAAGGTCGACGGGCCAGCTCAGGCGTCATCCTTGATTTTGAAGATGACCTGCCCGTTTCAAAGGAGAAGCACACCTTGTTTGCGCTTCGTTTGGCTGCTGCCGACTATTAAGTTTTGGGGACTTGTTTGGAGTTACTTCACCGGGGCTTTCTCTACCATGCGCCAATATTCCGCTGCCACATCCTGGTCTACCTCCACATCGCGGTTGCCACCGTACAATCGGTCGTTCAAATCTTTGCGCGGCCCCGATATCCAATATTCATCGCCGGTTTCAGTATCGTAGTAATTGGATTTGTAGCCGCTTCCTTTCAGGCTACTAAAACTCCTGCCGCGGTAGTATAAGGTCTTTCCGGTTTTGGAAAAATACACCCGGCCAATGCGGGCATCTCCTTCCAGGCCTTCAGATTTATCTTCAATGTACATGATGCGGGAGCGGCTGAGGCTAAAGCGCTTGGGCAACGGATCGGCTTGGTCGGTGGTGTATTCTGCTTCTTCCATGGGGTTAAATGATTATTATCGGCTAATGTAAGGGTTTCACGTTATTCCATGAGTGCAACCATTCAACTTCTCAAACATCTTGTCGCCCCAGGCCGTTAGTGGGGAGACAGGTCATGCTGGTGCACTCAGTTGTCTCCCCAATACGAGGGTTGGTCAACCCACAAAAGGGCTTGTCTCCCAAAGCCTGACTTGGGAGACAAACAAATGTCGTCCATCTTGTCTCCCCAAAAACATCAATGGGGAGACAAACAAAATGCTGCGCAAGGAGCAACATGTGGTGCATCACTGGGGCACCTAAACAAGCGGTAGCCAACCCGCGGGTTTATACCAGCAGAAAGTTTAATACTATTGTCCTCAACTGCTTACTGTAACCCTTTTCGAATGC
>CALCCE010000225.1 GCA_937899835.1 uncultured Flavobacteriales bacterium
ATACATTCTCCCCACACTGCTCGCATCAGCAATGGCCGCTTGCACGGGAAGTCGGAAAACGGAGGAAAAACCCATCCCCATCTACCCTAAGCCCCCCACTGTAGCATTAAACACCAATGGAGGCTATCGTGTCAACCCGGTTTCTGGCGACACCATACCGCCCATCGTTTTGGAAAGTGGTGATACACTCCTTACCGGTATCCCCTTACTTGCCCGGGGGAAAGACCTCCATCCGGACAGTGTTGAAACCCCGAAAGTGGTTCCCTACACTCCATCTGGCAACACTTATAAAGTGCAACACAACCTGCACTACATACCGGATAACCTTACGGTGGTTCCAGTAAAAGAAGAGGCTCTAACCACCATCCATTTAGAGAAAATTGCTGAAAGTGATACCCTACACTACCTGGTGAACTCCTCAGGCGATACCCTAAAAACAGGTGTGGCCATACCTTCTTCTGGTAAAATCCAACCCTTTATTCAAACCCAACCCACACTGGCTCTTCCTCCGCGCTTTAAAGATGCTGCCAATACCAACCTGCAATACTTGGATGTGGATCAGGGGTTGTCTAATTCCTACGTCCTGGCCGCACTGGAAGACAGAAGGGGCAACTTGTGGTTTGGTACACTTGGCGGTGGTGTATGCCGCTATGACGGAGAAAACTTTACGCACATTACCGAAAAAGAAGGCCTAAGCAATAATGTCGTCAATTCCATTTTGGAAGATCAAAATAGCAACCTGTGGTTTGGAACGAGAGGCGGAGGGGTGATCCGGTATGACGGAGAACACTTTGTGCATTTTACCGAAAAAGAAGGGTTAAGTAACAATACCGTTCGATGCATCTTGGAAGACCAACACGGCAACTTGTGGTTTGGCACAACCGGTGGCGGGGTCAACCGCTATGACGGAAAAAGCCTCACGTGTTTTTCGGACAAGGAAGGCTTAGGAAACAACAGCGTTTGGTCGATGCTGGAAGATAGTAGTGGAAACCTCTGGTTTGGAACGCAAGGCGGAGGTGTGAGCCGTTTTGACGGAAAAAGCTTCACGAATTTTACCAAAAAGGAAGGCTTGAGCCACAATTTCGTGCGGACGATTGTGGAGGATCAGCATGGCCACCTCTGGTTTGGCACTTTGGGAGGAGGATTGAACCGCTATGACGGAGAAAGTTTCACGCATTTTACCCAAAACGAGGGTTTGAGCGATGACAACGTATGGTCATCGCTGCGAGACAAAAGTGGGCACCTGTGGTTTGGCACCAGAGGCGGGGGCGTGAATCGCTACGATGGGAAAAGTTTCCGTCATTTTACCCAAAATGAAGGCTTGAGCATGAATACCGTCACCTCCATTGTGGAAGATGGAAGCGGCAATTTGTGGTTCGGAACTTTGGGAGGAGGGGTGAACCGCTATGACAGCAGAAGTTTTGTCCATTTTACCGAGAAGGAAGGCTTCAGTAAGAACAGCGTTTGGTCCATATTGGAAGACAATAACAGCCACCTATGGTTCGGAACGCATGGTGGAGGGGTGATCCACTATGACGGAAATTACTTTACGCACATTACTCAAAAAGAAGGTTTAAGTGATAATAGGGTTTGGTGCATTTTGGAAGATAAGAGTGGGCAGCTTTGGTTCGGAACCAGAGGTGGAGGAGTGAACCGCTACGATGGGACAAGCTTTACACATTTCACCGAAAAGGAAGGCTTAAGCAACAACAGCGTTTTGTCCATCCTGGAAGACCAGAACGGCCACCTGTGGTTTGGCACTTTTGGCGGAGGAGTAAGCCGGTATGATGGAGAACGCTTTACTCATTTTACCGAAAAAGAAGGCTTGAGTAGTAATATCGTTACCTCCATCGTGGAGGATCAAAGTGGCCATTTGTGGTTTGGCACTCCCGGCAGCGGAATTAGCCGTTTTGATGGAAAATACTTTACCCATTTTACCGCAAAAGAAGGCCTGTTTCACAACGTGGTCAATTCCATGGTGGAAGACCCAAGTGGCAACCTGTGGATTGGTGCGCTTGGAGGTGGCGTGAGCCGCTTTGACGGGGAAGGCTTCACCCATTTTACTGATAAAGAGGGCCTTAGCCACAACACCGTATGGTCTATGATGGTAGATCGGGACGAAAGCTTGTGGATAAGTACAGAGAGCGGATTAAATAATCTGATCCCTAACCTGGAAGGTATTTCCGGCAAGAATCGCCCCTCCAACGATGTAAAAATTGCCTTAAGAACTTATGAGAAGAATGACGGGCTGAAAGGCATGGATTTTCATTTTAACAGCGTGCATTTAGATCGCAGAAACCGCCTGTGGTGGGGCAGCGGCAAAAGCCTTACGATGCTGGACATGAACCAGCATCAAGTGCACCTGAGCGCACCTGTTGTTCACCTAAAACAAGTGCACATCAACGAGCAGTTCATCGACTATCGCAACCTCGGAGATAGCTTGGTTCACGAAATGGCTTTCAAAGGTTGGCAACGTTTTGAGAATTATCCGCTTCACCTGAAACTTCCCTACGATAAAAACCACCTCACCTTTCATTTTACTGCAATAGACTGGAAAGCTCCACACAAAATACAGTACAGCTACCTCATGGAGGGGTTGAACAATACCTGGAGCCAACCGACCACAGAAACCAAAGCCGATTACCGGAACCTTCCTCATGGAACCTATACGTTCAAAGTGAGGGCCATAGGGGCCAGCAACGAATGGAGCGAAAGTTTTGACTATTCCTTTACCATCCACCCACCTTGGTGGCACACCTGGTGGGCAAGAACGGGATTTGGCTTTGCCGCGTTGTTGGTGCTCGTTGGTAGCATACAATGGCGCACGGCCGCGCTGAAGCAAAGACAAAAAGAACTGGAAACAGAGGTTGCGATAGCCACACGTGAAATTCGAGAACAAAAAGAGGAAATTGAGAAAGCAAAGGAGCGCTCCGAAGAACTGCTGCTCAACATCTTACCCGGAGAAGTAGCCGAAGAACTGAAGGAAAAAGGGCACTCGGACGCGCAACTGATTGACGAAGTCACGGTACTTTTTACCGATTTCAGAGGATTTATCGCCATAAGTGAGCAAGTGACGCCCAAGCAACTGGTACAAGACCTGCACGAGTGCTTTTCTGCGTTCGACAACATTTGCGAAAAATATGGCATTGAAAAAATCAAAACGATTGGAGATGCTTATATGGCAGCCGGTGGAATTCCCTCGCCCAATAAAAATCATGCGCAAGATGTGGTCAATGCAGCCTTGGAAATGGTGAACGTCATGGAGCAGATCAAAATAGAGAGAACGGCAAATGACCGGCCTTTCTTTGAGATTAGAATAGGCGTGCATACCGGTCCTGTAGTAGCAGGAATTGTAGGGGTAAAGAAATTCCAATACGACATCTGGGGCGATACGGTGAATACTGCCAGCCGCATGGAATCCTCAAGCGCAGTAGGCCAGGTCAATATCAGTCAGGTTACCTACAGCCTTTTAAAAAATGACGCCCAATTTGCCTTTGAGAACCGCGGCAAAGTGAAGGCAAAAGGCAAAGGAGAGATCGAGATGTATTTCGTGGCCAAGACTTGATTCAAATGAAAAAGGTCAACAAAATGATCGGGAACACCGCTCGATTGAAGGCTACCTCCGCAGGCATTCACGCCATGTGTTGCGTGGAGAAAACGGGCGCAACGTTGCGCCAAAGATCAGCACGCAACACTTTTTGCAATCGCTTTCTTAGGTCAGTCTTTTGGTGGTGGTTCATCGTTCTAATCCAATAAGAAAGAGGCCGGCCCTTTCGGAGCCGACCTCTTTGCATTGCTGGATGCTCCCACTGCTCAGGAGCGCTTGCCATTAATTTCTTTGAACGATCACCAGTTTCTCCACGTTGGACAATTGGCCGTTGACTTCTACATAATAAAAGTAGATGCCTGGTGCAAGCCCGGTAGTGCTGATCTGAGCACTGCCTTGGGCGGACACCGGCTGTTCACGGACCACTACGCCTTTCACATTCACAATGCGCAATTGTCCTGCTTCCAGTGCTTCACTTTCTACGTTGAGCCAGAACGAAGCATTGAAGGAAGCCGGGTTGGGCTGGTGGTTCACTTGAAGGCCAGTACCTTCTTCAGCTGCCTGCCGCAAGCTGCTTCGGCGACAGCGGACCCGAATGTTTCGGCATTTCTTTTCGATGCATTTGATCTTTCCGTTTTCATCCAGTACAAAGATTTCCAGGCAAACCGTATAGATGTTTGACGCTGGTGAAACAAAAGTGTAGGAAGGTTGCTGGCCGTATAAAGTGGCTACCAACAATCCGTTCATGGCGTTGTAAACCTCCCAACGGTACACCTGCGTGTAGCACGGTGCCCCATTGTTGACCCCATTGAATTGAAAAGAACAATTGTCCTCTGTTGTGACGCTGAAATCTGGTTTCAGGTCGCACACCTTTTCGCAATTGACACAGGTGCGTTTCAGTTCGATACACGTTTGCTCCTTGCAGATGACCTCACCTTCGTCATTGGTTTCAAAAATGGTAAGGCACACCTTGTAAGTACCGCTACCGGGCAATGCATAACTGATGTTTTGGCCATCGATCACCGCCAACAACATGCCGGTAGCACTGAAGACCGTCCATTGGTAGAACTGGTTGGGGCAAACCGTGCCATCGTTGATGCCTTGGAACTGGTAGAAACAACTGCGTGGGAAATTGTGACGAATCACGGGCTTTAAGTCGCAAGGCCGTTCGCAGCCCGGGCACTCGACTCTAATTTCAGTACAGTCGCTCTCTTTACAAACAGTGGTTCCGTTTGGTCCGGGTACGAAAATCTCCAGGCACACCTTGTATGTTCCCGAAGCCGGAAAGGTATAGTTCACCGTTTGCCCTGGAATCGTGGCCAACAACACGCTGGTAGTCGCATCGTATACTTGCCACTGGTACATTTGAGAAGGACAGATCACTCCTGCGTTGAAGCCATTGAAATCGTAGCTACAACCTTCCTTCTTCACCAAATCCAGCTTCGGATCGATCTTGCACTCGTTCGGGCAAGCACCACCGCAAAACTCCTCTACCGTTTCGGTTTGGGTAATGGTGCATCCGGTAAGGGAATTGGTGGCCGTTACCGAGATTGTTCCAGGAAAAGTATTCCAATCCACTTCCACCATGGGGGTGTTGGAAAGGCTAAGAATGGTGCCCCCGGTTGCCGTCCAGGAATAATTGACATTGGGCTCAGCATTGACCGAATAGTTGTTGATGGCCGGGCCAACATCACACAAAGGCCCGTTGATCGTTGGAGCCGCGATGCCCACCTCAATGGTTTCGGTGATGGTAGGGCCGCCTGTTACAGTAAGGGTGACAACATAACTTCCTGGCCCCGAAAAGGTGTGGCTCGGAAAAGTAGCGGTGGAAGTGTTGGAAGCGCCCGAAGCCGGATCACCAAAATTCCATTGGAAATTACTGCCGCACACATCCGGGAAAAAATTGTACTCCAAACAACTGGATTGTGTGTAGGAAAAGCTGTTGGAGAACACCCCAATATCCGTGGCATTGATAAAATTGGGCAGGCCCAAACGGAGGTTACCCGTTTGCATCAATGGTCCCGAAGCACTGAAAAAACAAGCGTTGGGGCTGCTGGTAGAACTGGCCACATCCGGGCGGTGAATCACACCTAATTTGGTGCTGTTGTAGCGGGTAATGTAAATCTTGTCATCCGGGCCAATTTGCATTTGCCCGTACATGCCGCCCCCCACAACAACCGATGAAGTAGCCGGATTGGGAGCCGTGACATCGTATTGCAAGACATCGGTATTCTGCTGAACGGTGTAGAGGAATTGAGAATTCGGACTGAACGACAAGCCGAGAGGCGCATCGTTGGACAGCACAACTTCGTTGCTGATGGTACCTGAGAATTTATCAAAGTCGTAAACCGCAAGGTCTTTGTTGAGGGCACCACCGCTGGCATAAAAAGATACCGCAAGCCGGTTGCCGTTGGGGGCAAACTGAAGGTTGAGCACTCCCCCGTTGTAGTTGGTGTTTCCCGGGCCGATTGCCTGAAAATCGCTCACCAAGGCAATGCCCGAAGCAGTGACTTCAAACACCAACAAAAAGCGTCCGGTAGGATTTTCGGAGGCACACACCAACCAATATCCGTTGCACGAAGCTCCGGCAGCAATTCCTTCGCGGGTAATCAAGGCTCCGTTTTGTCCGCCAACGTAACCTGCCGGGGCCGCGATCGGAACGTTGACCGCGCCCATGCTGGCCGCTCCACCGGTGACCACCACTTTGCTGTAGCGCAACCCATAATGCGGAGTGCCCGAAGCAGCGGAGCGAAAAGAAGTAAACAAGTAATATTCGTTGCTGTTGGCCGGATCAGGCACACTCAACACTCCTTGCAAACTGCTTTGATCTCCCAACAAAGGCGTGCCGGAATTGATCAACTGGTGGCTGGAATTCCACACCGAAATGCCATCGGAATAAAACAGCAAATTGCCCGAAGCATCACTTTGAACGGCCGCACTTTCCATGAGCGATCCGAAAGACATGGTGTTGTTGTTGAGTGCCGCAGGATCATAAACCGGAGCGCCCGAAGAAAAATCCAGGCCTTGCCTGCGGCCAAAATACCAATGGCCGTACTCGCTTTGAATCGGACTGCAATTCTCCACAAAAATGGCTGTAGTGGTAGAAACTGCATTGGTGCCGTCGTCTACTGTTAAGGTAACGTAGGCCGGTTGATAGGCAGCCGTATAAGTGTGGTTCACGGTAAGCCCGGTTCCGGTGGTGCCATCACCGAAATCCCAGGCGTACGTAGCGCCCGAAATAAATCCGGCTTGAAACTGAACACTGGTGCCAATGCAAGGCGCATTGTTGTTGGTGTTGATGGAAGCCACCAGGTTGCCGGCACAACTTACTCCCGTGTACGTATGGTTGTCGCCCGAAACCAACAAAGACCGATACATATTAATGGAAGCATGCATCCGGTTTTCTTGCCCAGTGGTAAAGTCGTTCATACAAGCTTCACTGGTGTAGTCCATGAAGTTGTTGATGAGGTCGGGCAAATCGGGAGATTCTGCACAGGAATTGGCACCCGTTGGGCAGCCATTGTTGGCCGCAGCCACCGGTGGCGTGTCGCAAACGCGATCGCCTTCCAGCCCACAGTTGGCAGTGGTCATGCCGGCACACCCTTCGTAAAACGTGTGGTGCAGGTTGAGGTAGTGCCCTACTTCGTGGGCCAAAATGTCGCCTTCTCCGTAGCCTGCTGCCATGGTGCAACCGCCACAGGTAGCCAAGTCACCAAAAACGCTGGCGCGCATCACGATGCCATCTAAGGCAGGAGTGGCAGCAGCGGGCAGGCGCGCATAACCGTTGATCGTTCCCGAGGTAGTGCTGGCCGTGATGTCATTCACCACCCAAATGCGCAAATAACGGCTCGATGGAAGGTTAGAAAAAGCTTTCAGAGTGGCTTCATCGGCTACATCGTGGTTGGTTTGTGCACTTTGAATGCGGATGATGCCCGGATTGGCCGTGCTACCAGGAAGCGGTGTGCCGTTTTCTTCGGTTGCCAAACAAAAACTGATTCCACGACCATCGAACACATCGTTGAGGGCAATGATTTGGCTTTGTACCTGTTGATCGCTGATGTTTTCCGGACCGTTGTTGTGCACTACGTACACTACTACTGGAATAAGAAAGTTGGCCTGACCGTTTCTTTTGGCCATTTCCCGGAGAATCGCCTGATCGTCCAGGTCCATTTTCGTTTGCAAGGAAGGATCGTTTTGCAAGCTTTTTTGCAGCAACTGATCGGTGAAGCAAAAATGTACTGCTGGTTGCGTGCCGGCGGCTTGCTCTCCATTGTAAGCGGTTTGCCCAAGCGCCCAAGGGCAATTTAGCAAAGCAAACAGGAGTAAAAGTGGGTAGATGGATTTTATCATGTTTGATATCTATTTTTCGGAAGCTGCTGGTGAATGAGAAGATTGGTTAGAGTGAATGTAGTCAGCTTCCTACCCGTTAGAGTAGAAATGCCCGATACATAACAGCTTTTGTTGAAGGAGCGAAAAATCAACATTAACCCACTGTCATTGAGAGCCTTGCCATAAAAATGAATTTTATTGACCCGAAAAGAAGAGGAAACGCACAGCTCTAAAGATTCCGACTTATTTTTGGGAACACGCGTAGGGCTTTCAGAAGGTCCTTCGCAGCAGTTATGCCCGTGCAACAGGAATGGTTTTCGGAACTTGCCTCGGCCGAAACCAACATCATTGTGCTAAGACCAGCAATGTGCCTGACGGATGTTAACCAAACGCCTATCGATGATTTTGAACGATTTAGAGCATGTTTTGGAGGCAGCAGCAAAGGGAGATGAGCGAGGCTATCGGTTGTTTTTTACCACGCTTTGGCGGGATTTAAAACCGGCACTTACCCGGCTGACCAACTCGGAACAAACCGGCAAAGACCTGTTTTTGTCGAGTATGATTACCTTTTGGGAGGTTTTTGTGGTACAACAGAAACCCTTGCCAAACAATGTGAAAGGATACGTCTTTGCCATTTGTAGAAACGGTTGGTATGCGCAAAAACGGTGGGCACCCAGAGAGATTTCGCAGGACCCATTCAACATGTCGGAGCAGTTTTCAGACGCTGGTTCGTATCCTTTTCGGGAAGAAGAAGCACGGTATCAACGGCAAAGAGCCATGGCCATTGCGCTGGAAGAAGCCACTGAAAAATGCCAGTGCCTGTTTGAACAGCACATTGAGCGAGGAATCGCTTTAAAGGACTTGGAGAAGCCCCTCGGTTATCCTTCTTACCAGGCAATTGTTCAAGCCAAATACAATTGCAAAAAAAGATTGATTGCACGGGTATTTCAGTTACTACAAAAGCAAAAACCGGTAATACTCACTGCTAAATAATCCTTGAAGACCACCTGTCCAATGCAAGAACCCACCGACCAAGACATGGAGTTGATCAGGCGCTTTCTCGAATTTGAGATGACCCCGGAAGAGCTTGCTGCTTTTGAAAGCCGATTGGAAAGCGATTCGGTATTTGCGCAACTAATGGCCGAATATCAGGAGTTGCAACGCACGATTCATACTAACTTTTCTAGCCCTGAAGAGGAGCAACAACGCCAAAAATGGGCAGGATGGCTGGAAGAGAAAGACACCAACACCGCGAAACCTATCCGGCCTAACCAACGCTGGTGGCTTTCGGCTGCGGCAGCAGCGGCCGTGATCTTGGGGCTGTTTGTGGGCTATCAATCTTCTTTGGGCGTTGATTACGGAGCCCTTGCCGCCGAGGCCCGGGCACAAGGTCCTGAATTGAAATATGGGGCCTTGCGAACTACCGCATCGTCCACCGAAGCTCAAGCTTTGCTAGAGGGCTACGACCTGCTACAGGCCGAGCAATACGAAGCCTGCCTCGCTCATTTTTCATCCATTTCAACTGTCCATCCTTATTATGACGATGGCTTGTTGGTGCAATCCATTGCCCATCAACACCTCGAACAATGGGAAGCGGCTCACAACGTGCTCGAACCCATTTTACAACAGGAAAATCATCCAAAATTTGGGATGGCCGCCTGGCAAGCCAGCCTCATTTACCTGGAAAAAAACCAACCTGAGTCCGCCCGAAAGCTGTTAGAAAAAATTGCACAGCCCCACTACCGCATGGCGGTGGAGGCCAAGCAACTGCTGGAGCAGTTATAAAGCACAAAAACGACTGTAACCAGGGCTAAAATCCCTTTCAATCGCCAACAGAAACCTTCGTTGTTTTACCCAAAATTGCCCTAAAAGTCTTTTTGTTGTTGTGGGTTTTTCATGCTGGAAGCCATCAGGCTATGGGCCAAAACGCCCCGCTGTATTTAAAGGCAGACAGCCTTTTCGAAGCTGGAAAATACCACGAGGCCAACCGCATTTGTGATCGCCTCCTCACCACCTACGCCAACCAAGGTATAACGACCGATTCTTTGTTGGCCAAAACCTACCGCCTGAAAGGTTTGCTGTCGTTCAAAGCCGCTGACCTTCCTGCAACGATCGCTTATGGGCAAAAGGCCCTGCAAATGATGCTGGCCTTACCCGATACCCACACTTTATCCATAGCATTGGTACAAGACCTGCTGGGAGCAGCCTATCTGCGTGGCGGAAACATCGAAACCGCCTTGATATGGCAAAAAAAGGCCTTGAACAAGCGCCTGAAACTGGTAGGCCCCCAACACAAAGCCGTGGCTAACTCTTACCGGAACCTTTCGGCCACCTTGATCAAGCAAAACCCTGGCAGCCCAGAGGCCTTGGAATACCTGTTTAAAGCTCTGGAAATTCGGAAACAACACTACGGTGAAAACAGTCCGAAATTGGGAGCTACCTATGTTGGAATCGGGCATTGCCTCACCCAAATGGGACAATATGCCAAAGGAACCAATTACTTGGAAAAAGGCTTGGAACTCTCTTTGGTGCACCTCGGAGCCAACCACCCCAACTTAATTACCACCTACATCAATTTGGGAAATTCTATGCGGATGTTGGGCGATCTTGAAGGCGCTTTAGCCGCACTCAAAGCGGGAGAATCGGTCGCCATGAGCAGTGTTGGGCCTCAGCATGTGTTTGTTTCGCTCCTTCACAGCAACATGGGAGGCGTTTACATGCGAGCCGGCGAAATCCAAAAAAGTATACGGTATTACCAAAATGCGCTCCGCCTCCGAGTGGCCGCTTCCGGAGAATTGCACCCCAAAACAGCCTTCATCTACATGCGCTTAGGCGTGGGATATCGGAAAATCCAGCAATACACCAAAGCGATTGAATTGCAGCTCAAAGCGCTGGAAATCAACAGCGCTTTGTACGGTGAAAACCACCATCAAACCACTGGTACTTATACGAGTCTTGGCAACTCCTATTTGCTGTCGGGCGATTTTGAGCAGGCCGAGCATTACTTAAAAAAAGCGCTTCAAAGCAAGCAAACCATCCACGGAGAAAACAACCCCTTCACCGCCAGTGCCTTCCACAACCTGGGCAACTATTTTTATGGCCGAGCTCAGTACGATCAGGCTTTGTTTCATTTTGAAAAAGCACTCGAAATCCGCCAGCAATTCAACAGCCCCAAATTGGCCTTGACGTTTTGCCTCCTGGCTGAGATTAACCTGGATGCTGGTCAACTGCAAAAGGCCGCTCACCTCTTTGAAAAGTCGAGAACTACCTTGCACTATTCATGGACTACTCCTTTTCAATTTTCAAACCTTATCCAACCCAACCACTTCAATATGTGGCTGACCCGAAAAGCCAAGTACTTCAAACGGAGGATGCCCGATGCGGACACCGGTTCGTATTCCGATTCTTTGAAATTGCTCCAGGAAGTGCAGGTACGTTTTGCAGATTATGTGCAAAGCAGCATGCTGGCCACAGAAACCGATGCCCAATGGCAGTCCAACAATTATTCGATCTACGAAGAGTCGATGGATCATCTGTTCGAACGGCAAAACGCCAACGAATTGCCCCGCATTTTTGAATTGGCAGAAAAGAGCAAATACCGCCGATTGTTTGAAAATTTTCGCAGCGCTAAAGCCCGTCAGTTGGCGAATGTTCCCGCCGAAATGCTGCAAGAAAAACACCGTTTGAGAGACAGCATTTTTTGGGTAGAACAGCAATTGGAGCAGGCGGTTTCGGACCGCTCCGATTGGTTGGCCCGGCAGTTTGGGCTCACCCGAAGGCAAGATGAGTTAAACGACCAGCTCAACGAGGAGTATCCGGAATATGTCGCGCTAAGCAAAACCCACGAGGTATCTCCCCTCGAAACCGTGCAACAACAATTGAAGGCCAACCAGAGCTTGTTGGAGTATTTTGTGGGAGATCAGCACCTGTTTATCCTCGTGGTGTCCCAGCAAGATTTTACGGTAAAGCGCATTCCATTGGATTTTCCCCTCACCCATTGGGTGCAAGACCTCCGATCGGGCATTGCTGCATATTGGACCCAGCCAGAAGAATCGGACAGCCTTTTTTTCCATTACAAAAAGCAGTACCTCACTGTAGCCCACGAACTGTATGAAAAGCTGGTGCAACCGGTAGAAGACCAGCTGCGAGAGCAACTGATCATTGTCCCAGATGATGCTTTGTACTTCATCCCCTTTGAGGCTTTACTCACCACCGAAGAAGCGGTAGAAAGCCCTTTTTCCAAGTTGGCCTACCTGCTTCATAAACACGAAATCACGTACGCTTTATCAGCCACCTTACAGCAGCAAAATCAAAAGAAAGACCAAAAAGATAAGCCCAACGAAGTGGCCGCTTTTGCCCCAAGTTTTCCTCCTACCTGGCAAGTGGACCACTATCCGCAAAGAGCAGCCACACCCACTCCCCGATCGCTGAGCGCCAACCGAATAGAATGCGAATCGATTTTGGAAACCTGGGGTGGCGCTTTGTATGCGGATACCATGGCCTCCAAAGCCCAATTTCTTGCCACAGCCCCCAACACGCGCATGTTACACCTGGCCACGCATGCGGCTGCTTTTCCTTTAAAAGGCAACCATTCCTTCATCGCCTTTACTCCAACTGCTGATTCCAATGCCACCGAAAACAAGTTGTACGTGAACGAACTCTACCACCTGAAGTTGTCTACCGAATTGGTGGTTCTCAGTGCCTGCGAAACCGGCATGGGCGAACTGCAAAAAGGAGAAGGCGTGATCGGGCTTACCCGGGGCATGCTCTACGCCGGAGCACAAAGCATCGTGTCCAGCCTGTGGAACATCAACGATGCTACCACGCAACATTTCATGATCGATTTTTATCAGCAATTGCGGGAAGGAAAGTCCAAGAGCAAAGCCTTGCGCCACACCAAACTCTCCTTTCTCGAACAAGAAAAAACGGCCGCGCCCTTCTTTTGGTCCGCCTACACGCTAACGGGGAACAATGAACCGATCGAAGAAGAAAGCATCGCAGTTTGGCAACTGCTTTTTTTACTGGTCCTACCCCTTTGCGCCATCGGCGTTTGGGTTTGGAGGAAGTAACCGCCAGATATCTTCACCACAACACGGTCAACTCCACCATAGGATCAATCCTCCCAATCATTAGAATTCGATTAAAATTAAAATTACCGCACTTCGAAGCCGCAATCAATGCCTAAATTGAGGTGGATCAACCATTCAACAAACGACCATTTTGTTTCCTCATTCCTACCTCTTTCAGCCACCGCATCTGTCTATCATAATGGAATTCCCCAACAATCAACCCCAATTGAGTCAGGTTACTGACCCCAAAAATCCGTTCATGATGAAAAATGTAATCTCAGCTTTCCTCGCCATTTGTTTTAGTCTCGCCTTTTGCCACGCACAAACCATTGATATAGAAAAGGGATTGTGGGGCGTTAAATTCTCTCAGGATGGCAAGGCCATGGGCCTTACCAAAGTGAAAAAAACCATCCAGTACGCCAATAACCCGCAAGCCCTTCGCCCCATCCAGCAGGCTTTCACCTACGATATTCTTAGCTACTCTTCAGCATTTGTTTTTACGGTAGCGCTCAGCAATACAGTGGCCAATACGCTGCTGCAAAATGATGTCAACAGCAGTGTTTTGTTGGTAGGTGGAGGAGCGTTGGGAGCGTTTCTGATCTTTGGGCAGATGGCTGAAAACAAAGCCGTAGAAGCGGTAAAGCTATACAACAAAGGACTTAAAGTTTCTCACCACTACACCTTCAAGCCTGAGCTTCGGCTTCAACCAAGTGCCAGCGGCTTCGGAATGTCTATGACTTTTTGATCGGGGACACTCTATACCAAATGGAGGAATGCAGTGGCCAATGAGATAACGCAAACGTTACTTTACCGACTATTAGCCTGATAGCGGCCTACACGGTTACATTGGTGTATGGCATAAAGGCAAGTTTGCCTTTGATTCAAATACTCACACCAAATTCATGAGTAAAATCGTCTGCAAACTGGCATCTTTGTAAAAAGCAATGGAGTGAAACGAAAGGCAGTTTCTATGTCCTTCTTCGATTGCATCAATGCATACACCATGAACCGAACACTACTGATTGCCGCCTGTGCAAGCCTATTTACCCTTTGCGCACCTCCCCAAAAAGAGACAACCAGTTCCGATAAGCCAGCCCCAATCACAGAGCAGCCGGAACAGGAGGAAGAAAAACTGCAAACTGTAGCTGAATTCACGACCCGCCCGGGCAATGTGGCGGTGAGCCAGGAGGATCGGGTATTTACCACCATGCATCCTTTGGACCCGTCAGATTTTCAGTTGGTGGAGGTGACGGGTGGAACGCACAGGGCCTTTCCCAATACCGACATGCAAAAGAACGGAGGAGCCGCTTCCGCGGAAAAACTCGATACGCCTTTGGGCATCAGGATAGACCAAAACAACGTGCTTTGGATCATTGACATGGGACAGAACCTGGGCATCACCCGCTTGTTTGGGTTCAACATTGCCAACGGTGAAGAAGTGTTTCGGCTCGATTTTCCTGAAGAGGTGGCCCCGGCGGGCAGTTTTATTCAAGACCTGGCAGTGGATGAGCAAAACGGATGGGTGTTTCTGGCCGATATTGCCAATCCGGGCATCCTGGCGGTGGATATGCAGCAAAAGACCGTTCGCCGATTTACCGACAAAACCGTGGAAGCCGAAGATGTGGACATGGTGATCCATGAAAAAGTCATCCATTTTGGAGGCGCTCCTGCAAGGGTGGCCGTGAACCCCATCACCCTCAGCCACGACCGCAACACCTTATTTTTCGGGGCTATGAACGGCACCCAATGGTACAGTGTTCCCACCCAGCTGTTTCGCGATGCGGCATCCGATGCCAACATCGCTGCTGCCATTCAGGTAGTGGGAGACAAGCCCATTTCCGATGGTGCCGCTACTGACGAGTCGGGGCAACACTATTTTACCAATTTACAGGAATTCGGCATTGATGTGTTGTCGCCGGAAGGCGAGCTGCAGCCGGTGATTCGAGATCCTTCCATCGATTGGCCCGACAATGTGGCCGTTGGCTCCGATGGGAGTTTGTACATCGTGATCAACCAGTTGTTCAAAGCTCCGGCGTTTACGGGCGGAGCCGATGCCGGAAAACCGCCTTACTTTATCAAAAAGCTGACGCGTTAAGTACTGAACTATTGCGGTCAGTGCTCCCGTCTTGATCTATAACCGTGGGTTTGTAGGCAGCGCGATTTCCAACTTTTTTGCTCACCGCTCTTTATCCATCAGAGTGATTTCGAAATCACTTAAATTCGGGCCATGGAAAAGAAAACGCATTTCAGTGAAGTGAAGCGCTCCGGCTCCATCGATTACATGCTGCGCACGGCCCAGCAGCACCATGCTCAACTCAGCATGATGGCCGATAACAAAGCCAACATCATGGTAGCCACCAACACCGTACTCATCACTTTGGTTATGAGCCGGTTTGACTTTAGTGAACCGATCTGGGCCTTGGTTTCACTGCTGATCACTTCCTTTTTTGCACTGGTAGCGGCCATCGTGGCCGTGTATCCCTTTAACCAAAGGGGCATGGCCAAACCCAAGGCGATTAAAACGGAAAACCCACTTTTCTTCGGCACGTTTTCGCGCTATCAATACGATGATTTTGCCGAAAAAATGGCCGACATGATGCAACAAGACGATTCGATCTACGAGGCCCTCGTAAATGACCTTTACCAATTGGGAGTGTATGTGAAGGAGACCAAGTACAAGTACATTCGGATCAGCTACCAAATTTTCTTTTTAGGCTTGTTCGTGTCGCTGGTGCTGTTTCTCATCCAACTTTCAGACTTGGTTAACCGCTAATGCTCAGTAACCTGTCTACGGCAGAAAGGATCAAATGCTTTTCCCCTTTTGCAACATGAAATAAAACGGTTCCGGGAAATCAATGAATTTTTTGAGACCTCCGGTTTCGATAAGCGCACCGACCTTCCCGATTTTTTTGTTTTCCGCTTTGCTGAACTGTCGGAGCGGAGTGCCTTGAAAATGCCGCCTTACCAAAAAGACTTTTACCAGGTAACGCTCATTCTCAACCCCGAAGATGCGGTGGCCGATATCGACGATCAATCCAACAACCAGCTCGAAAACACGCTCTACTTCCTCTCTCCCGATCACATTTTCTCCTGGCAGCGCAATAGCAAAACCACGGGCTACATCGTGTATTTCAAAGCCGACTTTTTGAATTTTTTCAGTGGTAACTTCAAAAGTGAGTTTTCCCTGTTTGATCTTTCAAACGAAAATTTTCTAAAGCTGACGCCGGAAGAAGTACAACACATTGCTTTCGATTTTGAAACGTTGTACCAGGAGTACTATACTCCTAATGCCTACCGCAGTCAAATTCTACAATCGAGCTTGCTCGCTTTTCTTTTCAAATGCAAAAGTCTGGAGGAGGCACGGGGTACACACCACAAAATTCGATCGAAGAAAGAGGCTTTGGTATACCGGTTTCAAAACATGGTGGCCAACAGCTACATCAAACACAAAAAGGTGGGCGATTATGCCGCCCTGTTGCACCTCTCTTCCAATGCACTCAACCAAACGGTGAAGTCGGTGCTGGGTAAAACGGCCAATGATGTGATCTCTGAGAAAATCATTCAGGAAGCCAAACGGCAATTGCATTATGCGGCTGCTGACGTTTCTGAAATCAGCTACTCTATGGGCTTTGGTGAGCCCACTCATTTCATTCGTTTTTTCAAAAAACACACGGCTTTAACGCCCAAAGAATACCGGGATCGCCAACTGTAATTTTGGTCATCATCGGGTTGTTTTTGGTTGTCTCCCTCTGCAGGTCCCTTCAGAACTTTGTGGTGAACAAACTTGAACAGCCATGGAAAAAATCATCGTATTAGGAGCTACCGGAAACATCGGAACGGCCGTATTGAAAAACCTGCAAAACGAAGCAGTGGAAGTATATGCCGGAGTACGTAATGCGTCCAGCTTTGCCCAAGTAGAGGC
>CALCCE010000226.1 GCA_937899835.1 uncultured Flavobacteriales bacterium
GCCATTGTGGGGGCCAGCGGAAGTGGCAAAACCACGCTCATGAAGCTCTTGCTCAAATTTTACCAACCTACCGAAGGGCGCATCACCATCGGCAACTACGACCTGTCTACCATTTCGCAGAGCAGCTGGCGGTCTTTGTGTGGCGTGGTGATGCAGGAAGGCTACATTTTCAACGATTCCATTGCCAATAACATCGCGATTGGTGAAGCGCACATCAACCAGCAGCGCTTGCGCAGGGCGGTAGAGATTGCCAACATCCGGGAATTTATCGAGAAACTGCCCCTGGGCTACAACACCAAGATCGGTATGGAAGGCATCGGCATGAGCACCGGCCAAAAGCAGCGCTTGCTCATTGCCCGGGCGGTGTACAAAGACCCGAAATTCATTTTCTTCGACGAAGCCACCAGTGCCCTGGATGCGCAAAACGAACGCATCATCATCGAAAACCTAAATACATTTTTCAAGGAGCGCACCGCAGTAGTGATTGCCCACCGCCTGAGCACGGTAAAAAATGCCGATCAAATTGTGGTGCTCGACAAAGGCCGCATCATTGAAAAGGGCACCCACCAAGAACTCGTTGCCCTCAAGGGCAGCTATTTTACACTCGTGAAAAACCAATTGGAACTCGAAAGAATCAGTTGATCCATCCACCAAACATCCACCAACTGACAAAGCATGCCACCAACTGAGGAAACCATCATAGCACCCACCACCGAAACCCCTTCCACGGAAGCGGCTCCTCCCAAAAAGCGCGACCGCATTGCGGAGATTCGCAGCGATGAGGTACAAGAAATTCTGTCGCACGTTCCCAACTGGATGATCCGCTGGGGCATCACCCTCATCTTTTTGTTGCTGGGCATGCTGCTGTTCATTTCGTGGTTTGTGAAATACCCCGATGTCATTCCGGGCACCATCATCATCACTACCGAAACGCCACCGGTAAAACTGGTGAGCCAAACCAGTGGTCAGGTGCAAACCCTCTATGCAGCAGAAGGACAAACCGTGCAGCAGGGCGATTTCATTGCCGCCATTCAAAATCCGCTGGAGGCTTCAGCGGTGGACTACCTTGATGCGCTGCTACAAACCATCACCACCGAAGTGCTGGAAGCGGGTGCAGCTGGCCCTCCCGACCGACTCGATTTCAACGATGCGGGCCTGGTGTTTGGCGAATTGCAAACCGAGTACCAAAACCTGCGCGCCCTCACCACCGAGTACCTGGTATTTGCCAACGATGCCTTTCGGGAAAAGAAACTGGAAAACCTGAACAAGCAGCGTACCTACCACTTGCGCCTGGCCGAAATCAGCGAAAAGCAACTGGAACTTTCGGAGAAGAACATGGCCAACGCCACACAAAAATATGCTTCGGATCAACGGCTGTTGGAAGGGGGCGCCATCTCCAAGATGGAGTTTTACCAAAAGGAAAAAGAATACACCCAGCAACAACAGGAACTGGAAAACCTGAAGAAGACTTTTGTGCAAAACAACATCACCATTGCGGAATACGAGAAACAACTGAACGACCTCACTTATGAGTTCAGCGAAAAAGAGCGCAAACTGAAGGAAGGCATCGCCTCGAGTGTAAACAGCTTGAAAAATTTCATCCGCAACTGGCAGCAAACCTATGTGCTCACCGCGCCCTTTGCGGGAAATGTGAGCTATTTGAAGACGGTATCACAAAGCCAATACGTGGAGGCGGGTGTGCCGCTGGTGGCCATCATTCCGGAGAACAACCACTACCTGGGGCAGGTGGAAATTCCCGCGCAGGGTTTTGGCAAAGTAAAAGTAGGTCAATGGGTCACCATCAAACTACTGAACTACCCGGACCACGAGTACGGCATGCTCCGCGGCCAGATTGCGGGCATTACCCAAATTGCGGGTACCACGGCCAACGGCGAGCAAACCGTGTACCTCGCCGAAGTAGCGCTGCCGCAGGGCCTGCAAACGACTTACAACAAACGCTTGGAATACAAACCAGAAATGTCGGGAACGGCCGAAATTGTGACCGAAGCCCTTCGTTTACTCGAACGGGTGTTCATGCAGTTTCGCAGCATCCTTCGCCCCTAACTTGGCCTTTCTGCATTCGAAAATCGGGTATGAACAACATCAACTTGAAAGCCGCACCCGGCCTCGTGCTGGGTGTTTTGCTGCTGGCCGCGAGCCTTGCACACGGCCAGAACACCACCAAGGTGTGGACCCTCGACCAATGCCTGCAACACGCCTTGGAAAATAACCTGGGCCTGAAATCGGCCGCGCTGGACGTGACCCAAAGCGAAGTGGTCCAACGGCAAGCCACCAGGGACTACCTGCCGGTGGTGAACGCCGGTGC
>CALCCE010000227.1 GCA_937899835.1 uncultured Flavobacteriales bacterium
GTGAGCAACTGGTAGCAGTTCTCTGGAACAGGACAAAACCACAAGTGGGACAGATTGTAAACTGTTGCACGGAAAAATTTCACGCAACACTTTGAAGCAAACCAATGGGAGACGTTGCATGACAAAATTTCATGCAACGCTTTGAGCTAAACCAAAAGGGAGACGTTGCGCGGGAAAACTCCACGCAACACTTTGAATCAAATCAAAATGAGAAACGTTGCGCGGGAAAATTCCACACAACACTTTGGATCAAACCAAAATGAGAAACGTTGCGCAAAAAAACTCCACGCAACACTTTGGATCAAACCAAAATGGGAGACGTTGCACGGCAAAATTCCACGTAACACTCGGAATCAAACCGAAATGGAAAACGTTGCGCAGCATAAAATTCACGCAACACTTTGAGTCAATCCAAATGGGAGACGTTGCACGGGAAAATTTTGTGCAACACGTTGAATCACCGGGGGCGCACCAGCTGCCGAACCAAGCCAGTCAGCAATTGCCTATATTCGAGCAAATTAGATGACTATGCCCCTCTTACTCATCGGCCCTTGGCAGCTTATATTGCTGCTCTTTGTGGCTGTCCCCTTTCTTATCGCACTCGTCGATATCATTCGACACCGTTTCCAAGGCTACTACAAGGTCATTTGGCTGCTGGCCGTGCTGATTTTTCCCTTCTTTGGGTCCATCTTGTACCTTATTTTTGGAAGGAGTCAGCGCATCCGATACTGATTTTCAAATACGGTTGCCCCTAATTGGTGGGCTCCATAAATCAGTCTTCTATTGGCACAAATTCTCGTTTGAGAATTCGCCGGGAACCGAAATAGCCGTGGGCCACTTGCAGCTTCATCGTAGCTACGGTTTTTGGCTGTAACCACTTGGGGATACTTCCGGTGGCGCTGTTGGGATCGGTGTAGTGGGCAATGGCGGCATACTGGGCATCGGTGATGCGCAAATGATAGGCCCGCTCGGAAAACGTCCAGCCCTTTACTTCCATCACCTCCTCTTCCACCGACTGCGGGTACTGTTGCTCCATTCGCATCAAGGTGCCGAAAGAAAAAGGCAACCAAAGAAAGACCATCAAAACCCCCATCACGTTTTGATCAATTTGCCGCGACTTGAGCAGGGGATACAAAGCCAAGCCACCAATCAACAACAAACCAATGACCCACCAGGCCCACGGGGCAGCCATGTCTTCCCAGCCGGCAAGGATGTAGGGCATGCCTCCCCCAAGACCAATGACCATGCTCACCAAAGCAATTGAATAAGAAAGCCGGTTGAGCTTAGAAGGGGCCAAGGGCAGTTTCTTACTGCTTTTCCGCCAGTCTTTTTTTACCGCTGGGTTGACCCAAAAATTATTCTCGGGCCGGGTGAGGTCCATGTTGAGCAGCAGGCAAATGTGCTGGTAAAGCTGTGGCATTTGTTCCTTGAAGTCGTGTGCAGCTTCGAAAAAATGCTCTACCGCTACCGCAAAAAACTCTTTGTTGTTGGTTTTCGCATACTTGCGAAAGAAAGAGGGATGCCCGGCCTTCATGCGCTTGCGCTCGGCTTCGGCCAGCTCCATCCAGGCATCAAAATAGTTGGAAAGGGTTTTGTTGCGCTTCCGCGCCTGCTCCAACCACAACTGAAAGGCATGCGCCACTTCGTGCAAGCCCAGGTTCATGCGGTCGTCGGGAATTTCGTACCCGTGCTCAAAGTGCTTCCAACTGAAAAAGATGGTGCCGTTGGGCGAAGTGCCGCCCCGCAGGTGCACGTCCATCAATTTGTTGTAAAACACATCGGGCATCACCACAATTTGTGAGATGTTGGGAAAGTGGTATTGCCGCAACCCAAACGTGAGCTGCACCATGGTGGCCATCACGCGCAAGCGAATTTCATCGGTAATTTTAAGTCCTTCCCGGCCAATCACCGACTTGGTGTCGAGCAAATCGAGGGTGCGGTGCAAGAAAACGGCCTGGTATAGCGGTTTCAGTGCAGCATAGAAGGGCAGGGTATCCACCAGAATATTGTGGTAATGCAGAAAGGTCTTCCGATTTACGGGTTCCCGTTTCCACAAGCGGTGCACCAACCAGGTGATAGGATCTTTGTAAAACTGTCCGGTGAGCCGGTTAATCACCAGCACCAACAGCACCGAAAAGCTGATGAGGGTCACACAGACAACGCATACAATCAGGAAATTCATTCCGAGGGGTCAATTACCCTTGAAAAGTACTCCAAAAGCTACAAACGGCCATCACACCCTATTTCAGTCCATGATTGGGGTGGTGCTTATCCAAATGGGATAACCCAGCGCACCTTCGGCGGTGGTGATGCGCAGCTTTTTGATTTGCGCCACCTGATTGGGGTGGGTGGGCAGGGCTACTTCCCGCACTTTGGGAAACGCTTGCCACGCATCGCCCTCTAAATCACACAGCAATTTGGCTTGCAGTTCGGTGCTGCGGCTGAGTTCTATATCTTCTACCCTCAAGGTTTCAGTAATGGCCGATCCGTGAAAGAACAGGTTGGTACACAGCAACAAGCCGCACACCGTGGGTCCCACGCCCAAAAGGTTGAACATCAACGCTTCCCAAGTGCCAAACTTCCACCACCGGTTGTACCATTTCACCGGGATGACCAAACCCGCCAGGCAACAAAAAACTACTACGCGCGCCAGAAAATAAGCACTCACCAAGGTTTGCCCACCGGCAATGACCAAGGAAAACAAGCCGAAGAAAAAACCGCCCAACATCCAGTTGTAGGCCCAGTGCCAATCGCGGTTGTGGGTTTGCCACACCACTTTGTCCTTGCCGGAGCCTTTGCCCAGGCGGTCGGTTTTTTGCAGCATGCCCATACTTCAAAGGTAACGGATTCATGACGCCTATTTCCTTTGGCTTGGTATCTTCGTTCTACCATGTACCGTCAGCCGCTTCTGCTCCTACTCTACGCCTTAAGTATTGCGCTGCTGGCCAATGCCTGCTCACTCAACGCCTCTAACCCAAGTACCCACGCCCCCATGACTATCGATACCTCACAAGCCAAAAACGGGAACCACCTCATCGGTGAAACCAGCCCTTATTTATTGCAGCACGCCTACAACCCCGTTGATTGGTACCCTTGGGGGGAAGAAGCACTGGCGAAAGCCAAACGGGAAAACAAATTGTTGCTGATTTCCGTCGGCTACTCGGCTTGCCACTGGTGCCACGTGATGGAGCACGAATCGTTTGAAGACGCGGAAGTGGCCCAACGCATGAACGAATATTTTGTCTGCATCAAGGTAGACCGCGAAGAGCGGCCCGACATCGACCAGATTTACATGGATGCGGTACAACTCATGACCCGATCGGGCGGCTGGCCGCTGAATTGCTTTGCCTTACCGGACGGACGCCCCTTCTACGGCGGCACCTATTTTCCAAAAGTGCAATGGATGGACGTGCTACAACGGGTACAGGACGAGTACGTGAACAACCGGGCAAAAGTAGAGGAGTATGCCACCCGACTCACCGAAGGGGTGCAACAGGTAGGCCTGATTCCACGCAACCTGGAAGCTCCGGCCTTTTCGGCGGATGTGGCCCACGAAACCGCTCAAAAGTGGGCGCGCAACTTCGACCGGCAAGAGGGTGGCCCTAACCGGGCTCCTAAATTTCCACTGCCCAACAACTGGCAATTTTTGTTGCGCTACGCCTACCTCAACGATCAACCCGAGATCAAAGACCAGGTGTTGCTCACGCTGGATAAGATGGCGTATGGCGGTATTTACGATCAGTTGGGCGGAGGCTTTGCCCGCTATTCGACGGATGAATATTGGAAGGTTCCCCACTTCGAAAAAATGCTCTACGACAATGCCCAACTGGTGAGCCTGTATGCCGAAGCCTACCAGGCCACCGGCGATGCCCTATACCAACAAGTGGTATACGAAACCCTGGAGTTTGTGCAGCGGGAGTTGACCGATGCCTCAGGGGCATTCTATTCGGCCCTGGATGCCGATAGCGATGGCGAAGAAGGAAAATTCTACGTGTGGAAAAAGGAAGAATTGCAATCGATTTTGGAGGATGATTTCGATTGGTTTAGCGACTATTATAACATCAATTCCAAAGGTTTTTGGGAACACGGCAACCACATTTTGTTGCGCGATCAACCGCCCCTAAAAATTGCGCAAAAGCACAGCATGACGGTGGAAGCCTTGGAAAAGAAGCGGCTGGATGCGGTAGCGAAGTTGATGAAAGTTCGGGACCAACGGATTCGCCCCGGCCTCGACGACAAGAGCCTCACTTCCTGGAACGCTTTGATGCTGAAAGGCTATGTGGATGCTTATGCGGCCTTCGGCGAAAAAGCATTTCTCGAAACTGCCCTTCAAAATGCACAGTTCTTGCTCGATCGGCAAAAGCGAGAGGACGGCGGCCTGTGGCACAACTACAAAAACGGTACGTCCAACCTCAACGGCTACCTGGAAGACTATTGCTTCACCATCGAGGCGTTTATTGCTTTGTATCAAGTGACCTTTGACGAAAGCTGGCTGCGCGAAGCCCGGCAGCTGGCCGACTACACGATCGACCACTTTTACCACCCGGACAACGGGATGTTCTACTTCACTTCCGATCTGGACGAAGCTTTGGTGGCCCGTAAATTTGAACTGCACGACAACGTGATTCCGGCCTCCAATTCGAGCATGGCGAAAGCCTTGTTTTACCTGGGCCATTATTTTGATCAACCTACCTACCTGGAGTATTCCACCACCATGCTCAACAATGTGTTGGACGGCATGCCCGATTACGGCCAGGGGCACTCCAACTGGGGCATGCTCTTGCTGCACCACCTGCATCCGTTTTATGAAGTGGCGGTAGTAGGCAAAAAGGCGGATCAGCTGCGCACCGAACTGGACCACCACTATGTGCCCAACAAGTTGTTGCTGGGAAGCAAGGGAGATAGTAACCTTCCGCTGTTGGAAAATAAGTTTGTGCAAGGCAAAACACTGATCTATGTTTGCCTCAACAAAACCTGCAAATTGCCGGTGACAACGGTTGCAGATGCCCTGGAACAGACCAAGAACTAATACTTTTTTTCGTTTGCCTGCTTTGGCGCTGCTGCTTGGCCTGCTGCCCCAAACGGTGATGGCACAAATTCTAAGCACCGGAGACGGCAACCTCTTTGCCAATGGTCCTGCCTTTGACGCAGGATTTTTGGCCACCAACAAGATCAAATCCATCAAGGGCACGGTTTCTACCAAAGCCGACCTGAAGCCCATTCGAGACGTGGGCCTGGTGCAAGAATATGCCTTCAACCGCAAGGGAGAATGGATCATGCAGCTCACCACTGCCGAAGTATCTGGAAAACCCACCGACACTACCTTGGTGTTCCGCTCTTTCGGCCAAGCGACCGTTCCGCAATACCTGCGCACCATCAACGGTGCTGGCGTGTCTACCTATCGCTATGAATACGATTCGCTCAACCGGGTGGTGGGACAAGCTTACTACCGGGAAGAAAACATTGGAGATGGCCAACTGCGCTTTCGACCGGGGCGGCAGTTTCTCATCACCGAAGAGGCTTTTCGCTATCCGCAAGGAGGCGACCTGACCTCCCGCAAACAGTACCTCAACGGGCAAGGCAAAGTGTACAAGGAGTTGACTGTAACGGTAGACACCCTGGGCAACTTCGTAGAAAAAACCACCCGATTCAACATCACCCAACGGCGGCAAACCTTTACCTACAGCTACAACGCAGAGAACCGGGTGCAGGAAATCACCGAGTTCAGCAATGTGGTGGGCCGCTATTCGGTCACCTACCAATACGAATACGACGAGGTGGGCAATGTGATTTCCGAAAAAACCTACCGCAATGGAGACTTGAAGCAAACCAAGGAGTTTCTCTACGACGAGCGTCTCCTGCTCAGTGCCCTGCTCTGGCGCGATGAAGGCTCGCAATCCATCCGCATTGTACGGTTTGCGTATGAGTTTTATTGATTT
>CALCCE010000228.1 GCA_937899835.1 uncultured Flavobacteriales bacterium
ACGATGCCGGATGTGGCGGAACGATCAACTCGTTCAGTGCTCAGGAGTCTTTCGATCCGGATACCAAGCACCTCGATCGTTTCCAACTGGCGGAAAACCACCTTTACGGTAGCAGTCGCTTAGGCTTGGAAAAACGCAATGAACTGCTGGTCAACAAAAAGTTCGATGCCATCATCGATGTGAACGGCCCTACCCTTTTCACCGCTTGGGTGGATCATGGCAATGTACCGATTACCACTACGGGAACACTTACCGGATTGTTGGGCATGAAGACTTTCGAGTTATCCAACCACCTGGGCAATGTGTTAGCTACCCTTTCCGATCGAAAAGTAGCGGTGGATGATGGTTTAGGAGATATTGCCTATTTTGGTGCTGACGTTCTTTCTTTTAGTAACTACTACCCGTTTGGTATGCAAATGCCGAATCGGAAGGGTGGAAAATATCGCTTTGGACTAAATGGTCAAGAACGCGATGATGAAATCTCAGGAGCAGGAAATTCCTATACTGCTGAGTATTGGCAATACGATTCAAGAACGGCTCGTAGATGGAATATTGATCCTGTTTTAAAGTACCATGAGTCACCCTATGCCGCATTTGCAAATAGCCCCATTTGGTTAGTCGATCCTAATGGTGCTGATACAAACATTAATGGTAAAGTAAACTTTGAAGGATTAAATCTGCAAGATGGAGAGAGGGTTACCTTTACCTATAGAGATCCCAACGCAACATTTAGTAATTATTCTACAGGAACTAAAAGTGAAACGTTTGTCTACCATGCAGGAAACAAACATTTTGCAGCGGGCTATTATACTCCTGGCGAATATGAATTTGTCAACTTAGATTATGATAATAAGCAGGTATTACCACCTGCTGGATGGTTGGAATTTGGAATGAGGGGAATTCCTAATCCAGAATCTGCTTTTAGTGAACCAGACGAAAATGGGATGGTAAGGCTCAAAGCAAACTGGTATCCCTATCTTGAGGTAGATCAGAATGGTTATTTAACTGGTAATCCTCATATAGAGGGCAGTGCAGGAATGATTGAATGGGTAACCCCTGGTGGAGGCCCTTACAAAGCACTTAGAGGAGCTGCAGGAATCGCCAAAATAACAGCACGAGCAAGACAAGCGCAACAGATGGCTACAAGCTACAAAGCAGCTGTTATTGCTGCTAAGGGAGCCGCAAGCTTCTCAAGATTGGCTCCTACAGGAAAAATCAATCCTTTAACTGTTAGGTTTAGCCAGAACAATATTCGTGGGACCTTTAAAAATGGAGACAGTGTCGATGATTTAATAAAGGGATTGAAAAATGGATCAGTTAATCCAAACTCTATTCCGGCTATTCGGATTGTTGAAAAAAATGGATTGATCTATACTTTGGATAACCGGCGATTATATGCTTTTAGGCAAGCAGGATTGAATATTCGCTATCAGAAGCTCTCCTATAAAAATTTACCAGCCAGAGAACTTAAAAAATTTACTACAACCAATAATGGCCTCTCTATAGAGATCAGATCAACAAATTGAAAAATGCTATGAATATTGATGAGTTTAGTGAGAAAGTAGAGTCTTATGACGATTTCTTAGTTTTTTTAGATCTATTAAATTCCGATTTTTCTAATAAATCTGAAAATTGGGAAAACAATAGACTTGATCAATTTTTAGAAAGCCTATCTGCCTACTGCAAGGAGAAAGACAGACCATCACCTTCCTGGAAGACATTTGCTGATATTCTTATTGCTGCAACTGTTTATGAATAAGTAGTTAGCGATAGGCACAGGGCATATCACCATAAAATACTGGAAAAAGGAGTTCTAAATAAGGGAAAGCATGAACTGAAAGCGCGGTACATCACCAGAAAACACTGGAAAAATCAGTCCCAAATAAGGGAAAACAAATGCAGGGCACATCACCAGAAAATACTGGAAAAATCAATCCCAAATAAGGGAAAGTATGAACTGGAAAGGTATGAATGGGATTTTCCGCAAGTAAGATTCTAAATATAAATATTGGAACCAGAAAAAAACCAATGAACAGAAAAAGGCAATAGGTTTCAATTGATCTGTTGGCTTTTTCTTTTGCGTTTATCCGATACAAACCTTGCATAAACTGCTCCGGTTGGCCATAGACCGTTCTACTCGGGCCTTTTGATACTTTTTGGCCACATCGATCGACTCTACCTTTTGGCCAGCATAAGTTTCGGCAGGTGTTAAACCTTCCAATTGTAGTGTGGCCGCACCGCATTTCAAGATTTGGTAACGGCTATCAACGCCTTTAGCTCTACCTACAACACGAACTACGGCATTGTGGCCACCATAGGAGACTTGGATGGCCTCAACACCGGAACTTGCATCACCATTGCTCACATTGGCACCAATGGCTCCAACACCAACCCGCCGGTGTTCTTCGGCATGGGCTACGATGCTGGATGTGGTGGAACGATCAACTCGTTCAGTGCTCAACAATCTTTCGATCCGGACACCAAGCACTTAGACCGTTTTCAACTGGCGGAAAACCACCTTTACGGTGGTAGTCGCTTAGGCTTGGAAAAACGCAATGAACTGCTGGTTAACAAGAAGTTCGATGCTATCATCGATGTGAATGGGCCTGCCCTTTTTACCGCTTGGGTGGATCAGGGAAATGTGCCGATCACCACTTCTGGAACACTGACCGGATTTTTGGGAATGAAGACCTTTGAGTTGTCCAACCACCTGGGAAATGTCTTAGCTACGCTTTCTGATCGAAAAGTGGCGGTGGATGATGGGTTAGGAGATATTGCCTATTTTGGTGCTGACGTTCTTTCTTTTAGTGATTACTACCCGTTTGGTATGCAAATGCCTGGAAGGAATGGTGGAATTTTTTATTTTGGGTTTAATGGACAAGAAATTGACCTTGAACTATATGGAGATTATAACGCCATTGCCTTTGATTTACGTGTGTATGATACAAGAATTGGTCGTTTCCTTAGTATGGACCCTATAGCTATTTCATTTGCAAGTTGGTCACCATATTTGTTCGCTGCTAATAATCCAGTAAAATTGATCGACATTTTTGGAGCAGGTCCGTATAATCCTGGAGAAGAGGAAAAAAAGCGGGCGCAATTAAGGGTTTCTACAGCAAGGCAGTATGATAAACAATTCACTTATGCCCGTGTGCGACCATATAACCCTAATGACAAGCAGAAAGATTGCACGTCATTCGTAACATTCATTCTCCAAAAAACAGATCCAGCCTTAGCGAAGAAAATCACCAACAATTATATGAATGTCCAATCAACGCAGATGATTAATCGCATCAAAGGAATGGGTGGTACATTTAGAAAAGATAATCCCCAAGTAGGAGACTTAGCAGTTTGGACTGGACATTTCGAGTTCGTTAGTTATGTTGATGGTAATAAATTTACTGTATACGGGTCGCGAAAGGGGGTTATTCCAAATGAAATGGGGGTAAACTCTAAAGGCTATTATTGGCTGCACACAGGTTATAATGTTTCGATTTTAGGCTCAGGAACTTGGTTAGGTTTTTGGACTCCCCCTATACTCGGAGAGTCAGGTGAATTACCAACTCAATCAGAGACTGCTGTGGCATCTGAATCAAAAGTTGTTGAAGAACCTGATGAGTCTAAGATATATGGTACTGTAAAATTAGATATGCTACACTTAAAACTCAATGTAGCTGGAAACCCAACTCCATATATTTGTGAAAATTCAACACCTTGTTTACCAGAAGCACCAGTAAACAGAGAGATTGTTACAAGACAAGTAAACTATATACCTGGACCAGAACCTGAATGGACCGGCAATCTCAAAGAACGGATCCTTTTGGAATATTCTAAAACTCGCAATAACCTACGTACGAAGTGATGAAAAGTGTGCCTTATAAGTCTATTATAAATTTATTTTTTGCAATTCTATGGCTGTCATCGTGTCAGTCGCCTACTGCTTCCAAAGAACCTAAGGAAACCTTTTTAGTCCCTGAAAGTCAATTTAAGTATTTCAACATAGCTAGTATCAAATATGAGGATATAGAGAAAGATATTGATACTGATAACCCCAGAGTTGGGATTTTCAATCTATTTGAGCTTTCTAAAGAACAAAAGAATAACTGGACTAACCAACTTGATGAATTAAAACCGTTGTTTGAAGAAAACAGAGCATTTAAATATGATGCACACGCTTATTCGTTACAAGAAAAATCAGGTGATAATAATGTAATGATCTTCCACGTTCACACTGAAGGATTTGCTGCATTTGTCATGTTAGTTATTTCAGATTCAGGTAAAGTGGTTGATAAGATTGTTCTCGCTGGTGCTGCTTGTCAAGGGCCTTACCAAGATGAAAAGACGGGTAGAATAAAATGGTGCGATAAAGTTAGTTCAATATTACCAGATAAAAATTCCATAATAAAAAGTGAAGTATTTGAAACTTCAGATGGATATGAAAGAACACCTGGGAGTATAAAATCAGATTCTATTGTTAGTACCTATAGAATTATCGAGAGTGGTAGAATTAAGCTTTTATCTACAAACTCATATAAGGTGACGAAATAATTTGCCGGGCACATCACCCGAAAACGCTGGAAAAATCAGTCCCAAATAAGGGAAAACAAAATGTACTACCTAACCACCACCCAGGTAGGCGGCCTGCGTTTAGAGTACGACCCCAAAGTGTTCACCCTGTGGCCGGCCACTGAAACCACGTTTGTGAGCAAGCGGGGAGATTATCAGGTGCGTATCTGGTTGGGGCGCCTCGGGTAGCATACCCGTTGCACCAAGAAGCCAACCGCATATTGGCCAGCAACCGGTTGCCCACCCTGGTGAGCTTGGTGTGGAGCGCACAAAACCGTGCTGGTGGAAAAGTCGTGTACCACTTTATAACCTGCACCTGCGCTGCGAAAGCACCTACACCCTGCACACCAATTTGCAAGACG
>CALCCE010000229.1 GCA_937899835.1 uncultured Flavobacteriales bacterium
GTTTGTATGACTGTACTATCCGTATAATGAGTGGCAACTAAAGCATTTCCATTGGGCTTTGTTATTACCATTGCAGCTTCATCAGTGGAATTTGAACCAAAAGCGGTGTCCCATTCCAATACACCGTTGCTATCAACCTTCAAAAGGTATGGGTCTGCGTCAATTCCATTTACCTGCTTAATCATGCCTCCAATATAGGCCCCTCCATTAGTTGAATTTGAAACGGTCCAACCAACTTCGGTCAGATAACCTCCATAACTTTTATTCCATAATAGGTCACCATTTGCTGATACCTTAGCCAACAATACTTGAGAGTTTTGAGCGCTTTTTTTAGTCAATCCTGAAACTATTACTGTACTGTTATCTTGTTCTACAATTTGTCCAAACCACGTAATACTCTCGAAGGGATATTCTTTAGACCAAAGAATATTTAAGCTTGGAGATAACTTAATGAGAAGCCCAACCTGAGTATTGTCCGATCGCAATTCTCTGGAACATGATAGAAGGTAATTACCGTCTTTTAGCCTAATAAGATTATTTGGAAAACCAATTTTATAGTTGTAGTTCGTATCCGCAATGTGCTGATCTAATATTACTCCTCCTAAAGAATCTAAAGAATGAAAAAGCAAATAGTTAGTTCCTTGTTGAGATAAAACAGCGCTTATGGTAAGATAACCACTATCCGTTTCAAGGATTGAAAATGGCACTCCAGCTCCATCCCAATACTCATAAGTACGGTTGAATCGAACTTGTGAAACAACCGAGCAAGCAATGGTACAGGAAATCAAAAAACCTATTATCGACTTCAAAATCAGAGTGAATAACTATCAACTTTATCCAATTTCAAATTGGAGAACCAGACAAATCGGAGCATTATCAGAAACAATTCGATTTTAAATCAAATCACTCCTCCACAACCCATCCCTTTGAATAAAAATCAGCGGGTTTCTACTAGTATTTTTCCCTCCATGGTTGGACCTTCCAAAGGCTCCCAACGCACCAGATACATACCCGGTGCCCAATCTTGAATAGTAAGGCCCACTTCTCGTGGATCGCTTTTGGAAATGGACTCTTCCCGCAGCTGTTGGCCTGTAATTGAAAAGAAACGCAGCGTACCGGCCATTGGCTGCTCGGGCAAGCTGATCCACACCCGATCTTTAGCCGGATTAGGCCACATTTTAAAGGTACCTTCAGGTATTTCGGTGTATTCTTCGGTGCTTACCCAGCAGTTGCGGTTCGGATCATAGCAGCCGTTGCTGTCCAACTTGGCTACCCATAAATCTTGTCCGGTTGAAGGTTGAGTAAAACCACAAACGGCAATACTCTTATTCGAGATCAAAGCAAGTCCCCTCAGATAGGAGTTTCCGTTATCCGCCGAACCTGGATTAGGGACAAACTGAACCTCCCACAACATTTCTCCATTTTGAGTTGTTTTTGCCACCCAACCTACGATTGATTCACTTGGATTTCCATCTTGATAATTTCCTACTATTGATATAGTGGAATCGAGATGTTGTTGGATCGCAGATGGTTCTCCACGCAGGTTTCGACCATACTTTTTTTGCCAAACAACCTCTCCAAGTTCATTAAATTCAAGGATCCAAGGTTTTCCATAAAAAGTTATATTCCCAGACGTACTATCTGCAAAGTGGGTAGCCACTAAGGATTTACCAGTTAATGTGGTTGTCACAATAGCTGGTCCGTCTGCCATAGAGCCTCCAAAAATGGTATCCCATTCTACAGCACCCGTACTATCTATTTTCAATAGATATGGGTCTTTATCAAATGAAGAAGTTCGCTCAACCTGTGCTCCAATATAAAACCCACCATCAAAGGTTGGAGACAATGAAAAACCAACCTCGCTATTTGATGTACCCAAAGTTTGAAACCATTTGATTTCACCTGTAGATGAAAATTTTGAAAATAGAATTTCTGGATTCGTATTGATTGATGATACATAGTAGCCTGTTGTTACGATATCTCCATTGGGCAGTTCTAATATTGGTCCAAATTCAACCATATGACTACCTAATTGATAGGTTTTTAACCAAATAGTATCAAGTTCCTGAGAAAACTTAATCAACAAGCCTCTGCGTGTTGAAGTTGCTCTATTTTCTATACCTCCCGAAATAAGATAATTTCCATCTTGAGTTTGGATTAATGATTTCAACCCGAGTAATCTTAAATCATGACTATCTTTCCTAAGAACCATACTCTTAAGCACTCCACCAAACAAGTCCATTCGCTCCAATAATATTGAAACCGAAAAAGAACTATCTAAGATGCTTGCTGCAACTAAAAAGCTTGAATCATTTGCCAGAATGACTTTCCCAACTTCTGCTCCTCCATTTTGGTCATAAGTCCTATTGAAACCTATTTGAGAAAGTAGAATCGTTGAGTGAAAGACCAAGTACAATACCGATAATAACCTCATACTTACCTTCAAGTTACACATTTTCAATTAGGATCAATAATTACCAAAGTACTCTTCCCGTGAAAACCTTGGTCTGATTTTAAAGAAATGAAATAAACTCCTGGATTCAGATAATTGGCTTGCAATTGAGTAAAATCCCTATCACGATAAATTTCGGTGCTATAAACCATGCGTCCAGTAATGTCTACTATTTTTACTTCTCCTTTTTTCACTCCATTAGGCCACTGTAACCACAATTCACCCATAGAAGGATTGGGCCAAACTTTTAGTTCTGTTATGATATTTCTAATCGGCTCATCTACTGGCCTAACCTGTTTCCGTTCAGAAGGCTGATCCTTTGGCCATTGAATATCAATTTGATAAGCCGTTTCTCCAAATTGTTTCAATAGACTTTGAGCCTGCCCAACTTCTACTCCAGCTGTATTTTGGCGTGAACTGAGTTGTTGCAAAAAACTCATTGCATTGCTATCGTTCTTCACCATGTAATATCCAAGACTGTCTGATGACCAACCCAATACATATTTATGAAGTTTTCGATAGTCAGTTAGCGTATTTTCGCTTGTTGAAGCAAATTCATCCAATAACCCTAAAGCTTCGCCTTGATTATTCACAGTCCAATGCCATTGCAATTTTACTTCTTTGGCTAAAATGCTATTAGTGGTATCCAGCAAGTGCAGGGCACTATCAAGGCCAGCACTGTCCCTATGAATCAAATCCCGGATCAATGCTGCTTCAATTAAATATCGATCTTCACGGTAAGAGGCAATTTCCCATTCTAATAATTCGCGTGGTGAAAAGTCAACCGGATTTTGTAATTGCCAGATTTGGTGGGTTTCCCACAACAAGCTATCGAAAGCAGAAAGGTTAGAATCCACTGTTTTGCTCAGCTTCCATTGCAATCCGAATAAGGTTAACAATGAATCATCAGAAAGTGGCGTTGGTTTATTCCACATAACAGTCGTAAGAACCTCATCGGAAAGATGAGGTGAAGATAACCGTAAAAGCTCCATTAGCTCCTGCTCTGGAGAATCATTATGTATGAGATCTAATAAATATTGCGAATCTCCTAATTTAATCAGCCCTCCAATACTATCCAGTTTCATTTCATTTTCAATAATCCTAAGCCGTTTTTCAACTTTTGACAATGAATCATAGGATGGACATTTATTAGCAATTAATGGAGGACTAGGACCACAATAATTCAAGTTAACGAAATTGGCACTGTAGCATATTGGGGCATCTCCGGCAAAATATGAGTAGTTAAGCTTCTGTGAGCTGACTTTATCAATATAGATATGAGACTCATTTCCAGGATTACAACTATTTGAGAAATTATTATTGGCCGGATCTTCATCCTCTCCACACACCCCCTGAAACAACCCAATATCTCCGCGGGCCAACAAATTTGGATTGCGGGAAATGACGGACACATCGTATTCGGTGGAATCCATGGTGTTGCAGCGGAATTGTAGGCCATCTTCATCGTTGGGGCCGTCGTTTACGTCCTGGAAGGTGGCAGCTACCTCGAGGTCGTGGAAGGTGTTGCGGTCGATGAGGTTGGAAGCGTGGCCAGCACTGTAGACGTAAAGGCCCATGCTGCCGTCGTTGTGGCCCTGAAAATCATTGTTGTACACGCCAAAGTAGCTGCTGTAGCGCAAGTAGAGGCCAATGGCTGCATCGGGCCGGTCGAGGATGAACTGGTTGTTGGTGACCTCGGCAAAGTTGGTGCTGTTGAGCACTACGCCAAACATATTGTCTTCAAACACACAGTGGTCGATCTGGCCGGTGTTGGCGGGGTTGATGCCGTCGTGCCAAAAGCCGGCATACAGGTTCTCAAAGCGGTTGGGCACCACGTTGGCCGGCGGACAATTGAGGCTGCCGCTGCTGCAATTGGGTACCAACTCAAAGTTGCTATCGAAACTGCGGATGCCGTAGCCCCGCTTTTCGGCACTCGAAAACAAGCTGGTGCTGCTGTTGCGAAAGGTATTGCCGGCAATCGTCACCCGCCATACTTCGTTGAGGTCGATGAATGACGCAAAGTTTTCGGGATCGCGCAAATCGGTATCGTTGGTGAATTCGCAATTGCTAATGATGGATACGTTGTGCTGCGGCACTCCGTTGTGCAAATAGTGGTAGGGCCCAAAACGAATGCCCTGCTGGTTGTTGCGAAACTTGGTGTCGAAGGCTTGCAATATCCCACCACCAGTAAACAGGTCGTCGGGGTCGCCCACGGCCACCGCCCGTTCAGCATTTTCGATGCGGGCGTTGTTTTTAAGGAGGCAATAGCCATGCGGGCTACTGCTGCCCCATTGCGGCCCCCAATAGGTACCCATCACGGTGATACCACGCCAATTGCTGCCGCAGGCGTTGTGCAGCAGGGCCCCGTCTACCACGAGGCTGCACCCGGGCATCACCCGAATACCCGCATTTCGGGTAAAGTTCACGTCTACGCCCGGAGCTATGGTAATGGTATTTCCGTTCACAATGTCTACAATGGCGCTAATGGTGGTATCGTTGGTCCAAGTGGTGGTTTGGTTGGCCAACTGGTGGTATTCAAAGGGAATTTCGGTTTCCCACATGCCGCGGCCGTAGGTGGCCGCCCGCAGCTTGCCGTTGCAGTGGTTGATCTGAATTTCGGAAACAATCACATTGGGCAGCCCTTTGCTGAAGCATTGCCAAACTCCATTGTTGAGGTCGCGCACGTACACGCCCACATCCGTTGCGGCAAACAGCAGGTTGGGCGGATAAAATTCCAGGTCGAGTACCGCAAAATTGGGCAGTCCATCAGAGATGTTGCTCCAGCTGTTGCCGTGGTCGAGCGAGCGAAACACCTTTACATCGGCAGCCCAGCCGCTGAAGCCCACAAATACCTGAGCCGGGTCGTGTGGGTGCACTTCTACTGAGGTAATGGCCTCCGGCTGGTTGAGGTTGCCAGTAAGGTCGGTCCAACTGTTGGTGGTGTGTTGGGCGCCATCGGTGGTGCGCCACAAGGCACTGTCACCGTTGGTCTTCCGGTTTTCAAAAGCCATGTAGATCACCTGGGTATCCGAGGTGGCAATGGCAAAATCGCGAATCACCCCGGCAGGGGTTTCGTTCACGTCCGAAAGCCGGGTCCATCCTTGTCCATTAACCCCAATATTTTTGTAACGATAAAGCTCGTCCCCGGCCAGGTAGCCGGTATTGAGCAAATTCGGATGGCGTTTTATTTTGTTGTAATACCGCGTAAAAGCGGCAGTACTATCGGGCAGCGGTTGGTAAGGGCCATGATTTTGACTGAGGGTAACCCCAGCATTGCTAATGAACCGAATACCTGCCAATGAATTGGTGATCCATTGATGGGGCGTCTGATAAAAAACGGCATCGCCACCATCCGAAAATAACCGCTGTGCCAACACCCATTGGCCGTTTCTCCAAATGAGCGAACCTCCATCCTGAATGCCACCGACGATATAGTCCAAGGGTTCCCAGGTATCCATTCCATAAAATTGAGCGATGTTGAGCCCACTTCCGTTGATGTAGTACCAGCTGTCGCCACTGTTGTCCGACCGGGACAAGCCTCCATCGTTGGCCACAAAAAGGCGGTCTTCACCATTTGGCAAGGCAAATACTTGCATATCCCGCATGTCATCGTGCATCCAATGCTGGGAGTTGGGGTTGGACCAGGCAATGTATGCCGGGCCGGTAGCCGCAGCATATTTGGCAATTCGCACACCTCCGATGTAAAAAACCGTGGAGTCCGACGGAGAAGCTTCGAATTCAAACGGCACACTTGACATCACCTTCCAATAGCACTGCTGAAAGGCAGCACTGGAATCGATAATGGACCAGGAAGCCCCCAGATCATGGGATTTTCCAAGGAAAAAATGCCGATCCAAAACATCATTGTCGTGCCACAGCGCGTAAATCACGCCCATTCGGTCTTCCACTACATCGGCCCGCGCCCTGAAAAAAGTTCTTCCCGGGGTCATTGGCAGGTTAGCCGTAAGGGTATCCAGCAAGGGATTGCCTTGATTGTCTACCCCATCGAAGCGCCAAAAACCATTGCCGCCAATCAAAATCTTGTTCCACCCTGCCACGTTGTTTTCGGGTACCACTTCGAGGTAGCGTACATTGGTGTTGGGGTCTTGGGTATTGAGCTGCAAACTATCGTAAGTATCCCAGCCGTTGCTGGTCCAATAAAAGTGCTCATCGGTTACGGCGTATTGGTACAAGGGCCGGTTCGGGTCGGCCACCAAATCGTAGGTTTGCCGTTGCTTGTTGGCGGTGAGCTCCGAAGGGTTAAAGGCAAAGCCGGTCGGGGACCAGGTTTGGCCACCATTTTCGGTTTTTAATATGCCCAAACCATAAGTGCCATAAAAGGAGGTATTGCCGGTGGCGATCCAAAGCCGTTGGGCATTGTTGGGGTCGCGAATGATGCGGTGAATGCCCATTCCGGGAAATTTCTGTGCTTCCGTTACATTGGCCCAGGTGGTTCCTCCATTGGTGGTTTTAAACAACCCTCCGCTGTTGCTCCCGGCAAAAATCACCTGGCCGGTGCTGTCCATAGCCAAAACGCTTTCCAACATGCCCTGGCTAAGGGCACTTTGCCCCGCTACCGAAAGCCCGCAACTGGTGGCCGAGTTGGCAATCATTGCGCCAGTCGCTTGCGGTATTTGGTTCGGCCCAATGCTCACCCAATCCGATTCTAACTGCGAATTGGCGGTGCAATACTCGTTGAGGTGTATCGCCTCGGTGTGGCGTTCGCCCAGGCGCAAATAGCCCTTTTGGTCGTCGTAGCGGTCGCGCCAAAACCACCGAAAGCGCCAATAGTCTTTGTAGCCGTGGTCATTGTTGGCCTGGTGCGCGGTGCGACAGCACCACAAGCTGCCTTTCAC
>CALCCE010000230.1 GCA_937899835.1 uncultured Flavobacteriales bacterium
AAAGTGCTGGGCCACGCGGTGGCACTGGCCTTACAAGAACACCCAAACGGAAATCAAATCGAATGGCAGGTTCAGCTGGTAGGGGAAACAGCAGAAACCACCGCTTACACCTCGGAGAAAAAACTGATTCGCACCCTGGCCAAGGTAGACGCCACCCTTCATGCCGGTGCAGGTTTAGAGGAGGCCCTTAAACAGGCGCCATTGGTCGCAAAAGCCAAGGTTTCGGTGGTAACCTCTACCGAAGCGCTCGCTCACCCGCAAGTACAGCGCGCCTTGGCCCTCTATCGCAAAAAGATCAAGTGGCTCATTGTTCCTGACCGCAAGGGCACCATTTCGGTCTACCTCATGGGTAGCAATCAGCGCAAAATGGTGCAACAACTTCACCTGAACGCCCAACAAATTTGGGCCGGAACCAAATCGAGCTTAAATGATGATCCACTACCTGTAGTTCCTAAAAGTGAAATCAAAGGATTGGCTCCTTTGCTTTTTAGCCTTGTCAATCCGCCCGCCCGGGCCTGTAGCTTTGAAAACGGCACCGTGATCTACACCAAAAATGGCAACCTCTACTATTTGGCTCCTGAACCAGAACCTTTCAAAGGCGCTGAACTTTTGGCCGAAACCCCACTTTCGGGAGTTTCGCACATAGCTGCCGGAAGAAATGCGGCTGGTGACCTGCTCATTTTGTTGGCACACCCCGGCACCAAAACCTTTCACCTCTACAATTGCAGCCAAGGCACCAATGAAAGGCGGATGGAAACCCGGTGGAAGCCCGAGACCTATGCCCAATTGTATTTCCACAAAACGCAATTCATCTACCAAGGCAATGGACACCCCTTGAGCATATCCCCAAAATTCCCCGTTGAGGTGGAACTGATCCGGACCAACGCAACCAATAAGGTAGTGACGAGACGACCGGATGAACGTACCGATGAGGAGGGCTCCCAACTCAAACAGCGCCTTTTTCAATCGAAAACCGGAACCACCATTTCCAAGGTAAGGTCGCTACGAATTCAACAATCCAGAGGCCTTTTCATCAATCAGTTTCAGTTGCGGTACATGACGGGCTTCTTGTGTTTTCACCCTTCCCCACCCACCAATCCTTCCTCCGATACAAAGGTGGCCCGAAAGTATGCCAGCGAAAAAGGCACGCTGCTTTTTGACTTTCCGAACCAATCGATGCTAAAGATGCATCTCGACGGCATGCTCGTTATGGAAGATCAAGGTGCCCGGGAAAATCCCTTTCATCTCTTGCTCAAGGCCTACGGTGAGCAGCGCGACCGGGTAGACGATTACATTATTCACGCTTTAGGAATCAAGCCCGCCAACATAGACTTTGAATCGCTACAACAGGGCGTTTTTTTGCAACGGTTTGCTAAACAAGAAGCTGCTCAAAATCATGTAAAAATTCTGGAAAGTTGGGGGGCTGAGGTAGTCATTGAAAAAGTACCCTTTGCTCCTATTTACCTTCCGGCCGTCGTGGATGTTCCGCTCGGAGTAGCCTGTGGAGATTACTTTGCCGGAAATGCATTTTTTGAACCTACTTCAAAAGCTGCTCCTGCACAACACCTACACCCCAAGTTGTTCTATCGGCGGTTCATTTTTCCCTTTTACCGATCTGTATTGAGACATGGAGTTTGAACTACGTCCTGCACTTTCGCCACAAGGCCCGCCGGTTGGTTTTTTGCTCACAGGAGAAACCGTATTGGGTTGGCTCCAAACCCTTGATTCTTTGGGCATCGCATTGCATCAAGTGGCGGTGCATCCCCTACCCGGTAGAGCAGCCAATACGGTGTGGGGATGTTTGGTGGTAGCTCCTGCACTCGCCTTGGACCAACATTGGCGCTACACCCGCTGCTACGTGCTAGAAAACCGGCTCTTTATGCCCGAACATGCAGTGTTATGGCCTCCGGTTTCACCCCAGGAGTTTCGAGCGCATTTTCGGGTACCCAGTCTTTTTCACCCCGAAATCGGCTTGGTAGAATTGCCGGACAAATTGGACTGGAGTGCGCTGCTATCACCTCCTCCAACCGACATTCCATTTTCTACGGCCCCTGAATCCGGGGTAACCTCCCCTTTGGTGGTAAAGTCGTTTCAGGTGCAGGAATTGCCTCCCGAAAATGTGTTGGCGGAACTGGAAGAAGCCCTTTTCCCCAACCAAAAGCGCTACTCGGACCAACCGTTGAATGCGCTGGAGAAAGTGAAGCTCTTTTTTCTGAGGCTATTGATGGGTACCGCTGCCAATACCCCCACACCAACCGACGGTTGGTGGAACCGCTTGAGAAGGCAGCTGCAACAATTGGGCAAAAAACTACTGGGCAAAAAAGGCGAAGCGGCCCTGGATCGCCTTAAGTCGAACCTGGATGAATTAGAAGCCCGCAACCAAAAGGAGGCCGACAAATTGATCGACCTCTTTCAGAAAGATTTGGATCAGGCCTTGAAGTTGGCCATCCCGCTTGAGGACAAACCACCCGCCCGGGGCAATACCCAACCGGGGGCGTGGCGCTTGGGGCAAACCGGGGGCTCGGGAGCCGGTGGTACCGTTTATATGAGCGAATCAAAATTCAATGAGTTGGCCCGGCAATACCGCACTACTGCCGCACAACTTCAGCAAAATGGAGAATACGAAAAAGCGGCCTATGTATACCTCAAGCTGCTCAAAGACTATTCTCAGGGTGCCAAAAGTTTGCAATACGCCGGTAAATATCAAGAGGCAGCCTCCATTTATCTGGACCAACTCGACGACAAATCCGCTGCCGCCGAATGCTACGAAACCGGGCACTATACCGATCGTGCGATTGCCCTTTACCAGGAAATGGAACGACACGAAAAAGCGGGCGACTTGCTGCTTTCCATCAACAAATACCCTGAGGCCATGGAGCATTACCAATTGGAGGTGGACCGGCATGAGTCGCGCAAAAACTTCATGGAAGCCGGTTTAATCAGTTATCACAAAATGAACGCACACGAGCGTGGGCAAAACTTGCTGATGAAAAGTTGGGAAGCTCGGGTGAAACCCGTACAATCAATGCGGCACTACCTGCACCACCAGGAGGATTATGAGGCCCGTGCCCAAACTTTGCAAACGCTCCACCAACGCGGTCTTGCACCTTCTCACCAACGGCATTTTATGGAGGTGCTGAAAGAGGAATACCGAGAAAATACCGAACAGCAAGAAACTTTACGGGAAGTGGCCTACGAACAAATCGCACAACAGGCCCAGGAAAACCCGGAATGGGTAAGCGAAGTAGTCCATTTTCACAAAGACGACGACACGTTGAAGAAAGACACCCTGCGCTACAAGCAAAAGAGGCGCAGGAAGAAGTAGCAACCAGAAGGCAACTTTGCCTTTGAAAACCCTAAGCTTCGATTTTTCAGTCTGCTGTTCACAACTTCCGAAAGCCTCCCCTACTGCAATTCAGCGGCCATTACTCCCACAATGTTTAGTTGCAGATGGGTTAGAATTGCTTCCAACTCTTTGATGTAGGCCTCTGAATTGGCCTTTACCTCAAAGCCTGCTCTAAAGGCCAAACCGGTTAATTCGGAAGTGCTTTTGTTGTCGCTAACCTTTTCTACTCCATTGGCCCAACCTGAATTGCCATAAATGGGCAACTTGCGCAATTCAATAAAATTGAAAGAGCCGTTGGGAGTGGTCAAGGTAATTTCTACCCCAACCGCCATAATTGCATTGGCCTTCATCGACATGGTGGCATATCCCCTACTGGCATCGAAAGAGGCATAAGAAACCGTGTAGCGAATGGACAGTAAGTTGAATTTTTCTTTTTCAGAAAGGTTTTGATAAAACCGGCCGGGCACCGCACTAGAGGTTGCGTACACGTTTTTGTTGGCGGGCATAAAGTTGACATCCCGCTTGACGTAGAGCACGGGATACCCTGGAATAAAACTTTCCGTAAGGCCATTTTTATTCACATAAGTCGTATTGTTGATTCCTACATTTCCAATGGTTTGATTTTCTTTCTTTTTGGTCTTTTGTTTGGTTACAAAATCGCAATTCATCACATCGTCCCCATTGGTATAATTCAGCCCTGCAGCCTTTAAAGAAGTTTCCAATTGCGCATAAAGCTGGTTGGTCAACTCTTGAAAATCTGCATCTTTCAAGCCAGAAATGCTAATCGCGGCAAACATGCCTTGGTCTCCCTTGGTGTCTTGTCCTTTCATAGCCGTGGCCTGGCTCACCACATACGAGTTGACGAAAAGCGGGTACTTTTTGAGGGCCTTTACCGCTCCACCAGGAATTTTTACATTGCCTTTGTATTGATCGAAAAAATCGACTTTGCTCCAATCTTGCCTTTGGTTGTTTTTCTTTTTTTGGGCCGAAGCAGGAACACAAATACTCAGCGATAGCACTGATAAAAAGAAGAAAGAAAGCAGTTTCATATCGATAAAAAATTAATGCTCATTAACGTTGAGCAAACCTAAAAACCCTACTCATGGGAGTAAATACGGCACGTGGCGTATTTACCAGAGGCCCTCTAAGGGCAATTACAGGAACACTGAAGTAAAAGACACGGTGCATTACAATGCGAAGGATCCATGCGTGCCCTGATTTCCACTTTTAATAACTTGCCGGACAAACCATTGCTTTACGATTGCAAAAGATGCCTACCGATCCCAATCACTTATTTAGCAGCAAGCGAACCGGAATAGACCAAGCAGGCTCTGCCGATCCAAGAACTGAGTTTCAGCGCGATTTCGACCGAATTATCTTCTCTTCCTCTTTTCGAAGGCTGCAAAACAAAACCCAGGTGTTTCCGCTTCCGGGTAGTGTGTTCGTGCACAACCGTTTGACCCATTCGCTTGAGGTGGCTTCGGTAGGAAGGTCTTTGGGCAGTTTGGTGGGGCAAACCATTAGTGAGCGCTACTCCAACGATCTGAGTTCAGATAGCAAGCTTTTCTACGAGCATAACCTCTACAATGTGGTGGCCTCGGCTTGTTTGTGCCACGATATCGGTAACCCTGCTTTTGGGCATTCGGGTGAAGACGCCATTGCCAGTTTCTTTTTGAAAAACGAGTCGGACTACAAGCCCCTGATGACACCGGAACAATGGGGCGATCTGGTGAACTTTGAGGGTAACGCCAATGCCATTCGGGTGCTCACCCAAAAGCAGGTGGGAAAATCTCCTGGCGGCTTGATGCTCACCTACACCACCCTTGCTGCCATTGCCAAATACCCTTGCGAATCGAGCGGCAAAAACAAGCAATTCACCCACCGAAAAAAGTTTGGTTTTTTCCAATCGGAAAAGGCCACTTTTCAAGACATCGCGCAAAGCACCCACATGGGCTTGGACAGCCAATCTCCATTGGTCTACCGACGGCATCCCTTTGTGTGGCTGGTAGAAGCTGCCGACGACATTTGTTACAACATCATCGATTTTGAAGATGCCCACCGATTGGGAATTGTAGAACACAGCCAGTGCATCGAACTGCTCACCTCGCTCATCGAATCCATCAGCAACAGCAGCAGCGAACGGATGCACACCCAACTCAACAAGATAGACGACCGCAATGCCAAAGTAGGCTACTTGCGGGCCAAGGCCATCGGAACGCTCACCATGCGCGCCAAAGTGCACTACACCGAGAACCTGGAAGCTTACCTCAACGGTACCGCCACAAGGCCCTTGTTTGATTGGATAATAGACGAATCAGATGCGCTACAAAAGATCATTGACTTTTCCATCGAACACATTTACAACCACCGCAACGTGATCGAAATTGAAAATGCAGGCTACAATGTGATGTATGAATTGCTCGAACACTTTATTCCGCCCATTTTGGAGGAAAGCGACCAGCGCAGCAAAGCAGAGAAAAAGGCCATTCAACTGCTTCCCAAGGCTTTCAATTACGACAACCATTCGCCCTACCAGCGGATGCTCGGCGTGCTTGACTACGTAGCCGGCATGACCGACAATTATGCCATCGACCTGTACAAGCGCATCAAAGGGATTGAAATTGGAATGAAAATCTGATGGAGCTGCGCTCTTTTACCTTCCAATTTTAAGTTGTTCTTTTTCTTTTGTGCAACCTCCTTTCAGCGGTTTTGTCCCTTCTCTTTGAAGCAAAGAGAAAACTCAAATTGAACCGACATTTTTTAAACAATCCACCTTTTACCATTACCCCTTTATCAACTATGAAGATACTGTTCACCACGCTTCTTTTACTTGCCTGCCTTGGCGTGTACAGCCAAGAACTGAAAACGATCAAAAACAAGATCGACAAACAAAAAAAAGAAGTCTACACCGTGCTGCAGACCAACCCAAAGGTAAGACACGGCACCTACTCCTACTATGTAAATGACGAACTAAGAATTACGGGAAGCTATAAAAACGGACAGAAGGAGGGAATGTGGAAAGAAGAAAACGAATGGGGACAATTGGTGTGGCAAGGCGCCTATGTCAACGATCAAAAAACGGGGCCTTGGAAGTACTACCGAGGCTACGCCCTTACCCACCAGGTTTACAAAGAAGGAGAATATGTCCTTGGAGAAAAATCAGGACACTGGAAATTGTATGAAGGTTGGGGAAAAGAACACCACCTGCGAGCCGAAAGCAACTACGTTGCAGGAAAACGAATGGGCGTGTGGAATTTTTATGTGGCTGGTGCCACCGCTCAACAATTCGACTTCGACAAGATGCTACTGAAAAGCAATGCGGAGCATCTTGGCGAAAACCAAGACCCTATTCAAAGCGGTCCTTATAAGGACCTGAACTACCGAGACAACAATGCTCATTATAAATCGGGAGAAGCGGAACTGATGCCTTTTTTGGGTTCAGTGATCCAATATCCGCAAGAAGCCTACGAAAAGGGTATTACCGGCACGGTATACGTCACTTTTCAGGTAGACAAAACAGGAGCTGTACAGGGCATCAAAATTCTGCGATCGGTGGACGAAGCCCTGGATCAGGAGGCATTGCGGGTGGTTAAACTCACCGCTGCAGATTGGAAACCTGCCACTTTTGAAGGAGAAAAAGTGAACCAAACCCTCACCCTTCCCATCAATTTCCAAATAAAAAGCTGATCCAACGATAGCGCCTGCGGGCATAACAAAATAGGAATAAACTGCACTATTGGGCCTTTTTGCCCCATTAGTCTTGTATTTATCCTGTAGTCTTTTTATCGATGGGTGATGGCAGTGCGAATCTTAGAATGCCTCCCCAATAAAAAAGTAATAGCCCAAACCTTCGCCAGTGGTAGCAGCCACATCAAAACGGGTATATACATCTTTGCTGGGAAACAGCAAATAGCGCACCCCGAGCCCTCCGGAGGCACGCACCTGATCCATTTTTAAATCGACCACCCCGGGACTTACCGCCCCTACTCCGGCAAACAGCGTAGCCCCAAAGTGTTTGCTAAACGGCAGGGGCAAAAAACGATACTCAGCTTGGGTGGCCACCAACAAATTGTCCCGATAACGACCGGTATAATACCCGCGCATGAGGCTTTCACCGCCCATCAACGACAGTTGGTTAAAGGGCACCGCTCCTTCATCGGAAGGAGAAGTAAGGTTCCAATACATCTGGTAGGCCAAGACCTGATTTTTGAAGGTGGGTTGGTAGTAGCGGAAGTCCAAAAAGTAATCCTGAAAAGTGTAGTCACTGCCCCAATTTCCATCATAGTGCAAAAAAGCTCCTTCTAAAAACACCCCTTCCCGAGGATTCAACACGTTGTAGCGCTGATCGTACACCAGGCCGATTCCCAGGCCAAAGTTGGTGTACCCTTCAGTGCCCGAAGGATTGGAAAAATCGGAGGTAACATCCGAAATACGAACGGAAGACAAATGGTTGAGGTCAATTTCCAAACCTGCATAAAAATCATCCTTCAGTTTGCGCAACCACCGTTCGCGCAAGGTCAACGCAAAGCCTTCGATCTTTGCCACCGGCTCATCCGGCGTGTCTACCCCAATGCCGTAATACGCAAGGGGAAATTGCTGCAGGCGAAATTTGCCCAGCAAGAAATAGTTGTTTTGATCCGTATACAACGCATGGTCGATCCACAAACCATACTGGTTTTCAAGGGTCAAAAAAGAAAACGCGTAGAGTTCGCTGAGACGGTTGTCGAGGTCTTTTTTGGCGTTGTAGACCATCAGAGCACCAGCACCAAACTCCCAACTGGTTTCGGGAGTATAGCCCACCACCGGATAAGCAATGAATTTGGGCTTGCCGGTTTTGATGGTATCGTTGAAAAATTTATTCCAGAGCTTGGTCACTCCGCGCTCCTCCTGCCCGAAACCAGAGAAGGCCAGGGACGACAAGAAAAACACGATACTCCATAAACGTATCCAGTTCTTTGGGGCAATCATTCAACCAGGGTTTCCGCAGACTTTGCTGTTGATCTTCAAAAACGAACAACCGTTCGCGCCACAAAAGTACAAGGTAGGGCTTGGCTTTTTAGTTGATCCAGTAGAAAAGTTCAAAGGTTAATGCTTTTGGTTACTTGTTTAAGGAACAGTTTTGCAACCAATGGTTGCATGCTGGTGCTATTTCTTCTGCGTAAGCGAAACAATCCGTTAATTTTATACCCAAGTTCTGCCCTATGAAGAAGATCTTCTTCGTCACACTTTTCATTGGTTTGTCCGTTCTTCTTTGGATGAGCTGGTCCAATAATACCACCCCTAAAACCTACCGAATTGCGGGTCAGGTGATTACCTCGCAAACCAACGAAGCGCTGGCCAATGTGATGATTTTCGTGGCAGATACAGTCATCAACACCGATAGTGCAGGTCGTTTTGCTTTCGATTGGCCCAACGCTTTGCCCACCCTCACCTTTTCCCACATCACCCACGAACCTTATAAACGCATTATCCCTAACAAGAAGAACCACAAGCAACTTGTGGTGCGTATGAAAGAAAAGGCAGAATTGCTCAACGAGGGGTTTTCGTTGGAATTGACCTTTTTAGAGAAAATAGCTTCGGGCGACCACTGTCCCAACGCTCCAAAGGTTGTCCCCAACCAACCTGACGGACCTGCCATTGTGCAAGACCTTGCCCATTTTTTGGGTGGCACCAACTGCCTCAATCAAAGAATGGCTACGCATTTATTGCCCTTATTGGAAAAAGAGCCACTGCAACCCTTTGGTACCACGATGGTGCTGATGGAGGTGGATAAAATGGGAAAATTGACGATCAGTTCACCCGAGCACCAGGAAATTCCCGCTCGATTAGCAGCCTGTTTGCCCCCACTTGCGGCAGCGCTCAATGCAGATGCCCAATGGTCACCCTCTACCCAGTTGGGGAAGCCGGTGCGCACCTTGTTTTATTATCGGTTGGTGCTTTATTGAGTTGGTAATTGTCTTTCAAGAGCGGTTTTAACCAGTATGCACCCTCTTCATTTTAGCCCAACAAACAGTTGGTTAGTATATCTCACAGTTATTATTGGTCTACCTACCACCCGATCAACCGGTAGGGAAAGTTACACCCTGGATTGGGAAAACGCTTTTGGTAAGCATTTAAGCATGTTCCTTCCTAAGCTGCCAGATGCTTTTATTGATGCAGCCCTCCGCCACTCGCTTTGTTGCTCCTTTAAAATCTTTCAGGATTCATTTCCAACCTCCCTCAACAGGATTCAAGTTATCGAATTCCCGAAATCGAATGCTGGTCTCAGGGTATTTACGGAGATTGATTTGCGAAAATCTCAGTGGATTTACCAATTGAGATATTAGTGTGGTCACGGCAACTTTGTCTCATTCAAAATTTCAAAAAATAATCAATGATGAATTTAAAAGATCACACCACTTTGCATTTCATGAATAGTACCTCTCCATTAGCAAATAATGGACGTGAATATTGGCTAAAGTTTAACCTTCCCTCAGACTCAGAATACAAAGTCATTAGTGCATACATTCATAGCGAAGAAACATTTCCCATAGATGGGAGCCCCACATTCGATATTCAGGTAACGGTGGCGTTGAGCGGCCCAGGGGGTCAACCACTGCCGTATTTTGATTTAGATAGCATTACAATCAATACGGACCCAAATGTTGATCAACAACTAAATATCAAAATTGTGGGAGAAGATGCGCCTACCTCAGGAGGTGGTATTATCAAATCCAAAACTGCTACAGAAGATACTAAACCAGGGGTCGTGACTCTCTCCTAAGTTTTGG
>CALCCE010000231.1 GCA_937899835.1 uncultured Flavobacteriales bacterium
CGTCCCAACGAATCCGACGGGTTTCTCCTGCCACCAGCCCTTCTCCACCACGGGTATAAATAACGGGGATGGAATCGTAAACAAAACTGTAAATGATGAAATAGTCCTGTGGTCCGAAAGGAAGCAGAGTGCCATTTACTTCCGCGGTGTAGGTTCCTGCCGCTGGATTATCGATGGTCACCATTTCTACATTGTTGAGGGTATCGGTAGCTCTTACCGCAAGTGCATTCAAGCTGTCAGGGTCTGGAAATGGATTGAGTACCCACGGCTGTATCCATGCCATGGCAGGATTTTGCACCCGTAAATCTAAATCGTTGATCAAGGTTTTTCCGGTAATGCCGGGCGTTGCTTCCCGGTCGTTCCAATACAAGGTAATTTTCAAACGCTTGACATTGGCGGGTACCGTGATGGTATTGGTGCTAATGCCAGCATTGGTGACGCTGTTGGTGAAAAACTGCCCGTTGTCAATCGCCTCTTTGGCCCGGCGGGCATTGATGCGCCCAAAACCGGATTTGTAGTCTGGTCCCTCGTTTTCAATATCGTCGGCAGTGTTGAGGATAATCCCTTTGATCAACCCTGAATTGGGCCATTGATTGCCGTTGACATTGCGGTAGGCCTGGGTGAGCATGGCATTGACGCCCGCCAGGTTGGGCGTAGCGTGAGAGGTGCCGCCTGGACCCGTAGCGGTGATGTCGGGTAAAATACGACCATCCATGGCCGGCCCACGGCTGCTGAATCCCGTCAACTCATCGTTGGTGTTCATAGAACCTACCGCAAAAATATTTTTCCCCGATTTGGTGAGTCCGGTAATGTTGCCCCAACCCGAGCCGGCACCGTAGGTGGAACACGCCGAAGCACCAATATTACCACAGGAGTAAGTAACCATAAACCGGCTGTTGGTACGCACCAAAAAATCGTTCGTAGCAGCTCCCGTATTGTAAGTTGAACCGGCAGAGATACAACCAAATCCGAAGGAATTGCTCACGATGGTAACGTTGGCCGCGGCTGCATTGGTAAAGTTAATTCCACCAGAGAGCACATCGGCACCCCAAGCTTGTCCGCGTAGGATGGGATTGATATTTCCTGCTGAAGCCATTCGCAAGCTTACTCCGGTTTTGTGGTTACTGGTATTGCCGGATTCGAAAGACCGGTCAAGGCGGTTTCTGAAATCCGGATTGTAGATCGAGTCCACCCGACCACCTTCATTCACAGCAATGGTTATTCCATCACCATTCACACCATCCAAATTGTAATAACCGTTGATGTAAGCACCTCGGGTAGTGGTCATTTCATCTTCCAACTCCAATTCGGCAGGAGGCTCCGGCAATTCTACATAAATCACAAAGGGGAGTTGAGCGGCCGACAGTAGTGCAGTTGGTGACCCTTTAGCTGCTATAAATCCTAAAGGAGCAAACCCAACCTGCACCGACAAACCAAGACTTTCTAAGTGCGAAAGCATGGTGTTGTAGTTTCCAGTGGCTGCCACCACGATAGTGGCCCGAACACCGCTCCCTGATAATGCATAATTTGGAATACGGTTCTGAGAAAGGCGTTGATCAACCTTATTGAATTCGTTTCCTAATCGAATACGCGAAACTCCGCAGGTCTCCAACAATTCGGGTGCAATATTTGGAGGGAAGGAGGCCAACCACCGCAAATCGGGTCGGTATTGGTAAAGCTTAACTCCGGCCTGGTTCAATTGTGTTTTTTGGTCCTGGCTGGGTACTTGAGCAAATTCTAAATAAGCCCATATCTTTTCTTCAAAAAGAGAAGCTTCAGCGGCTGCTGCACTTTGAGACAATTGTGTGGCAAGCGAAGGCATGGCAGTACTCTGCTGGCAGTGCCCTTGAAGGGACATAAAAAAGGTAATGCAAACGAAGGATAAAAAAGCGGATAGCTTCATGGCTGAGGGATACCAAAGAGAGTTACTGACAAAAATTGAAAATACACCTTAAACGGCGAGCAACCAAACCTTGAGGCGATGCATACGTCTGTTTATAAAAACCTTACCATCAACACTCCTGCAAAACACGTGAAAGAGAAATGGCCAACAACCTATTTCATTGAACCGAGTGCGTTTCTTTCTTTTCAGAAACAACCACAACCTTTATGCGGAAAAGCCAACTAAAGGAAAGCCTCGATCAACATTGGATTTGGCTTATGGAGTAGGGTATTATAAAACCATTTCAGGAGATACAAAAAGTTTTTTCACTTCAAAGGTTACTTTTCAAAACACTGGTTGTAGAGATAGAAAGCTTTATTTTGAGATCGGCACTGCTACTACTGTTAGGACTATTCTGGGCGGCATTTCTGTCCGCACAGTCCATTGAAATGCCATTGTATTTTGGCCAATTTTTCAATGATCCGCAAATCAATGGCATCGCGCTATCGGAAAACGATGACCTTGCCGTTCGGCTGGCTCACCGAAGAAATGGTCAACAGTTCTCAGGGGTTTCCTCATCGCTGCTGGATGTTCAAGGCAAATTGAAAAGTAAAAACGATCGTGGGTTTCACGAAGTGGGGCTGCGCTTGTTTGCGGACCGGGAGGGGTTTCTTATCCGTCGGAACCGATGGGGAGGAACTTATGCGCGGCATTTACCACTCAATGCTTCCATGACCTTGGCGGCACAGGTGTATGCAGGGGCCTACAATTTTGTGATCCGCTCCAATGATGTAACCGGAGGCTTATCCAATTACACCTTTGACGGTGCACTGTCTCTACTGCTCTATCACGAAAAATGGCGCATCGGATTCAATATCAATCAGGCAACGAATGCTACTTTACGGCCTTTAGCGGAGGAAGTGCGCCTTCCAAGGCACGTTAACCTTACCGGTGAATATTCCCTTGAACTGATGGAGCAGTTGAAGGCCATTCCGGCAGCTTACCTTCGCTATGCTCCCAACCAACCACTGGGGTATCCTAAACTTTCTGCTACCGGTAGTTTACGACTGCTTTGGGTAAATAAATTGCTCACAGGTATGAGTTTGGAAAGTCAATCGGGTGCTAACTGGTTTATCGGAATTGAAAACCTTGCTGTTTCCTCCTCTAATTTGGGCTTGTATTTTTCCTACTTCACGCCCAATAAGCGATTTTTAGGGGGAAACGTACAACGGTATGAGGTTTTTCTCAGCTATCGCTTAAAATCAAAAAAATAATTCACCCTAAGGTTACTTTCCATAAGTCAGCATGTAGCTTAAAAAAACAACTTCATGAATTTTCCCAAATTTGTTCTCCTTTGCTTGTTCTTGTGGTTTGGTGGATTGTTTTCTACTACTCAAGGTCAAACCTGCCTGAATTTTCAGGATACCAACTTATCTCAATTGGTAAACAGTAGCCAAACTACCTATGGTAGTGCGGTATACGTTAGCCAAGGCATTTCTTTTCGGGTGCGCTACCTGGATTATATTGGTGTACTGGACCCCGGTTCCATCACTATTGGCGACCATGTAACCGCTGGCTATACTGGTGGAAATGGCAATACCAACTATGCTGGCAATATTCTTTACCAGGGAAATGCGGTTACGGAAGCCAACATCACCGGAGCCGCCACCGGAAATAAAACGGTAACGTTTGATGTCAACTACATCAACAGCAGCACTGCGGCTAATCCCTACAACATCAATGGTGCAGGTACGGCAACGCTTCCCGCTGGCATCACCTACAGCGCTACTCCGCTAACGAATGGCTTTCAAATCACGCTTACCGGCCCCATCAATACAATTGAATGGATTGGACATGAAGTAGCGGTGGATAACCTTTGCGTACAAGGCCAAACCGTTGCTCCTCCCGGGCCCGGTTGTACTGATTTTGAAAGCACTACACTTAGCCAGGCGGTGCCTACTTCACAAAGTGCCTATGGGCCAACCTGGTTCACCGACAATGGCATCAATTACCGCTCCCGCTACGTGGACTATACGCTCACGATGACTCCGGGAAGTGTGACAATTGCCGATCACGTTGGAGCCGGCTACACCGGATCAAACGGAAATAGTAATTATTCAGGTAATATTTTTTACCAGGGAAATGCAGTGACCGAACTGGATTTTTCAGGCTTGCCTTTTGCCAACCGAAAAATTGAGTTCGATGTAAATTACATCGACAGTCAGGGGCAAAACAATCCGTACCGCACCAATGGCCAAGGCACCAGCACTTTGCCCACCGGAGTAACGTACAGTGCCACTCCTTTAACTAACGGTTTTCATATTGAGCTCACGGGAGCCATCAGTACTATTGAGTTCCATGGTCATGAAATAGCGGTGGACAACCTGTGCGTTGATTCGGCAACCACTCCACCGCCTCCCCCACCACCACCTGCCGGATGCATCGATTTTCAGGACAATACCCTTTCAGTTGGTTTGAACTCCAGCCAAACTACTTATGGCACGGTCTACTACAGTAGCAATGGTATCACTTTTCAATCGCGCTATGTGGATTACCTTGGCTTTGGCGACCCCGGCTCGGTCACCATTGGCGATCATGCTACAGCGGGATATACTGGAAGCAACGGAAACACCAATTTTGCGGGCAACATTTTGTATCAGGGAAATGCAGTAACACAAATTGACTTGAGTGGCTTTGGCAGTAATGGAAAAACCATTGAATTTGATGTGAATTATATTGACAATAGCACCGCAGCCAATCCGTTCCGGATCAACGGACAAGTAGTTTCGAATCTTCCAGCCGGGGTAAGCTACACGGCTACTCCATTGGTCAACGGTTTTCACGTAGTGCTTTCCGGAGCGATACAAACTTTTGAACTACACGGTTTTGAGGCAGCGATGGATAATCTGTGTGTGCAAGCGTTGGTAGTAACGCCAAATACACCGCTCAATGGCGCCCAACTCGTATTGGCACCGAATCAAGTCGGGAGCCCGGCCAGCATTGCTATTCCAGCACAAGCACAGGTTTTTGACCGAAACGGCCTGGTGGTTCTTCAGCCGAGTCAAAACCTGAGCTGGACGGGCTTGGATGATTCTAATCGGCCTTTGCCCATGGGCGCGTACACGGTGGTTTGTGCCAATGGAGACGTTTTTCAAGTCACGATTTTAAGGTAATTTTTATCGCAGGCAGCCTTTCCATGAAAAAGCGATTTTCGGATCAAGAAATTGTAGCAGCGATTCAAGGTGGCAACGCCGATCGCGAGCTACAATTTCTTTATGATACCACTCAAAAAAAGATTCGCGCTTATATTCTAAGGAACAACGGTAGCATTAGCGAAGCCCAGGATATATTTCAAGATGCAGTGGTAGCGCTTTTTCAAAAGGTCTTGAAACGGGAATTCGACCTGCAAAAAAGCATTGATGGTTTTTTGTTTTCAGTGGCCCGCAACGCCTGGATCACCCGGGCCAAGCGCATCAACCGAACGGTGAACAACGGCATTGCGATGGCTTCCCAAAAAATGGCTAACCAAGATCACTACCTGAACCAAACCATTGACAAAGAACACCGGGAAAAAGTGCTGCAGCTGCTCGATCGCATTGGCGAACGCTGCAAGGAATTGTTGACCTATTCGGTGTTTTACCGCATGCCAATGGAAGAAATTGCGCACCGAATGGGCTTCAGTGGAGCGAATGCTGCCAAATCGCAGAATTACAAATGCAAGCAAAAACTCATTCGGTTGGTCAACGACCACCAACACCTTAAAACTACCTTGTTCAAATGAATGCTTACCAACAGCAGTTGCAAATTGATGCCTATTTGAGGGGTACGTTAGCACGGGAAGAGGAACGGCTTTTTGCGGATCGACTTGCACAAGATCCAGGACTCCAAGCGGCCCTCGAAGTGACCCAGACGGCTCACCAACTGGTGGAGAAGCATGCTGTTTTAATGCTCAAACAAAAACTACAAGGCATTCACGAAACAAGCGAGCAGCAACGGCAACAGCGAAAAAAACGATGGTGGTGGTTTGGGTTAGGTACTTTTGCGCTCATGGCTTTGGTAGGTGCCTTGCTATGGAATTTCCAAACCGGGGATCCCTCAGTAGCAGAAGCTACCCCAATAAAAACTGCTTCTAACTCCGTAACCGAAACGGAAGCCCAAACAGAAGCCACTTTTTCACCATCAAAAACCACAGCGGAAGGTCAACCGACTACACCAGTTGAAACCGGTACACAGGAAAGTGATTTAATACCTACGGATATTGAATCTTCGAAAAATGATAGTTTACCCGAAAATCGACTGGGTGCAATTTTAGATGGGTCAGATACCTCGCAAACACCATCTTCACTGCCTCCCAACCTGGATATCACCGATTGGGATAAGGAAAAAACTCCCCCCGATACCTCTCTTCAAGTCAAACAAATGCCCAAGGTAGATCCTTGTGCATCGATTCAACAACAAACGGCAAAACACCTTTATGATCCCCCTTGTTTGGAAGAAAAGAGCGGTATGCTGGAGGTGAGCAGTGGTACGTCCGACTTCACAGGAACTGCCTTTTCCATTGATGGAGGAGAAAATTTTCAGGAATCGCCCCGCTTTGTAAACGTCACTCCCGGCAGCTATCAGTTGGTGGTGGCTACACAGGATGGATGTTTCACCCAGCCACGCGCAATCGTGTTGCCCTATGCCGACTGCCACTATACCCTGCAGCCCGATCAACAGGTCTATTGGGAAATTGAACTTCCTGAGATAACAGCCTATCCTTTAACCTTAGAAATTCGACATGCCCGAACGGGTCGACTGGTGGAACTAAAAACGTTTTATGCGCGAGAAAGCTACCGGTGGGAAGGAAATGATAGCAATGGAAACGCTCAGGGAATGGGGGCCTATTTTTACATTTGGCGATTACCAGATAATCAGGTGTTAGCCAAAGGACAACTTACGATACTGCGGTAGCGCAGCAAGCCGCAAATGTTTTGGATACAAAATAAAAACCGGAAGTGCCATGGCATTTCCGGTTTCTTAAATGCTTTTTAAGCGCAAGCTTTTATTTCTTTTTCTTGCCCTTCTTGTTTTTCTTCTTGCCTTTTTTCTGCTTCTCTTTCTTTTTGGTGGCTTTCTTTTTCTTACGGGTAGACTTCTGCTTCAAGTCCTTCTTTTTACTTCCGGTGATGCCTTTTTTCTTGGACTTCTTGTCCTTCTTTTTGTCGTCTTTTTTACTGTCTTTTTTGGCCATGGTAACTGATTTTGAATAAGAAATTCTTTAGCAAAGGGATAGTAAAGCAGTTTGGCAGCCGGCTAATCACCTTTTACAGGTCTCAATTAAGGCATAGCATTCGCTGGTTCTTCTTTGCGGGGGAGCAAAAATAGCAATACATAACCAAAACCTCTCCTTAATGTTACTAAAACATTAACAAAATCAATAATACACTGATTATGAATTAGTTAAAATCAACTAACTTCCATTATTCACTTCGCCTCACCCACAACAAAAAGGGGGCAAAATTTGCCCCCTCGAATCCATATTTAAATTTAAGTGTGTATGCTTATTGCACCACCGTGGTGGATACCAGCGAAGTTGGACTAAAAATGTTGTTCAACTCATCGGATTCAGCAACTGTATTGGTGTAATCCGCTTCGATTGAAACGAGAAAAATCGGCTGACCGATAACAAACCACGCAGGGTCCACATAATAGTTGATCTATACAGTATGACTCACATTAGTGGGGCTGAAGGCGGGTACTGTTGCCGTTGGAAAGTCATACCTGCCACCACCGATTTCAAGCGTTACCCGCACACTGCTTGAACCGGTGTAAGCTTCAGTGTTGTTGTTAATCACCACGGGAAAACTAAGCCATCCACCATTGGATACCGTGGAAGGAAAATCATATCCTTGAACGAATAAATCGGGGCTTGTGCCGGACCCCGGCAAACCCGGCAGGTGAATTTCCTGAGCAAAGCTTCCAAGGCTTAATAAAACAAAAGTTAGCATTGCAGTTAGTCGGATAAACATGAGTTATAAAATTAAATTGATGCCTACTCTTTTGGCTTTTCGGCAACCGCCATGCCCCCAAATTATCTCAACAAAAAGGCTCCTTGGTTGATGGTTTTACCGTTGAGCTGTTTGACTTGATACTTGAGCTGTTTGACTTGATACCATCTTCTGTCGTTGGTGCGCCATTAAGCGGAAGCGGTTGAAAGTCTGCTCGGCATTTACGGGAAAAGAAAAAGAGGCTATCGCAAATGCGAAACAGCCTCTTCAAAAAGCATCCAATTACGGAACAATTGCTATCAGAACACTACGGTTCCCGAAATACTTGGTACCGTTAGGTTATTGTATTCATTGGTCTCTGCCACCACATTGTTCACATCCAAAGTCACGAAAGTAGTAGACACCGTAAACCCTGGTACGGTGATGGTAGGATCCAGTTGATACGACACCCAAACGGTGTGCTGCGCTGCTGATACGTGAAAGGCAGGCACCGGCACATCGATATAAACAAAGTTAAACGGCCCTACCTCCAGTTGTACCCTTACGGTACTTGGAGCCGCATAAGAACCGGGCGTATTGTTGATAACCAGGGGAAAAGTGAGCACCGCTCCCGAAGGGATGCTCGGCGGCATGGTAACGGACGAAAGTACCAGGTCGGGATCCGGATCGGTTACTCCGCCTCCACCTAAGGCACCATCTTCGCCAGGGCCAAACTGTGCATGAGAAGTGAGACCAGCCATCATCAAGGCTGCCATGGCCATTAATCGGATAAACATAAAATTGGAATTTAGGATATGTGCTTACTCTTTGGGCTTTTCAGCTTCCGCCATGTCCCAAATTTGGAGCCTCAACGGCACAGATTTGCACCTGAATTCAAATCGGGGAGTTTCGAATGCAAATACCTTCATTTTGAATATAGATTGATGCGGCTGGTTAGGTTTAGAACGCTTTGCCGAACCACTTCTCTGCGCTCCTTTCAAGATTACCAAGTATTACGAACGGAGGAAATTTGCTCAGCCTTGTGTCTGGCACAATTGAAATCGTAGCTCTAAATCCGCTAACCATACACCTGCTCACGCAAAACGCGTAGGTTCCGAATAATTAGGTTGTGAAATGCTACTCATAGAAGATATACGTGGGTTCATCTTCTTTAACATTAACCGCCTTTCTTCTATGCAGTTACCTAAAATAAAGTTATCCGTTAGATGGGCCATTTGCCATTCTGAAGCGGTAATTGCAAAATCGTTTTATCTTTTTCGAATGAAGGAGCAGGTTTTCAAGAGCGATCAAGTCTAAGGGTGTAAGGATATTTTATTTTTAACTGTCTGTGCAATTTCGAAGATCTATTTGGTGGATAGGGTTGACCTGGATCACATTGATGGTGAGCGGTAGTAGGGCAAAAGAACCGTCTACCCTTGAATTTGAATTTCAAATAGCCGGTGAGCCACTCGCTCTGAACCAAAGCTGTTACCTACCATCGGTGGGCGATAGTGTGACATTGCGCAAAGTCGCCCTCTACCTTGGCCAAATTCACTGGACACGAAAAGGAAAAGAAATAGCCCGTTGGTCCAACGAGCACTTACTATTGGATGCCGCCTCTCCCGAAAGCCTTTCCATCGCTCTTCCTGATCACCTGCGGGGCAAAGCCGACAGTATGGTTTTTTGGATTGGGGTAGACAGCACTTTGCAACAGCAAGGTGCGCATGGTGGTACCCTTGATCCTATGCACGGCATGTATTGGACCTGGAAAAGCGGATATATTCATGTAAAGATCGAAGGTAGCTCTCCGCAATGCCCGGCCCGTAAAAACCGATTTGCGTACCATCTGGGCGGCTACCAGGCCCCACATAACAGTTTACGTCAGGTGAAGTTGAGAGTGAAGCAAATAGGCAACACCAAAATTTTAATTCACCTCGATCGCTTCCTCAACAAAGAGGCTCTACGGCAACATAACCAAGTGATGAGTCCTGGCGTAAAAGCTACTCAAATGACCGATGTGCTCACCCAATGTTTTTCGCTAACTCCATGACGCTTCGCAAATGGTGTTATCTGGGTTTGGTCCTCACAATCTGGGGATTTTCCTTTCGGAAACCTTTCGACGGTTCTCCCGAGCACTTTCCTGCGCCCGCGTACCAACCGGAGTGGAGCGCTCAGCTTGAGGCTCAAAAGCAGCTCGGAAAGGTGCTATTTTATGAAGAGGCACTGTCCAAAGACAGCACCATTAGTTGTGCTTCTTGCCACTCGCCCTACAATGCCTTTGCCCACACCGACCATGACTTGAGCCACGGCATCCGCGACCAAATTGGAAAGCGGAATGCTCCTGGCTTGTTCAACCTTGCATGGCAGAAAAACCTGATGTGGGACGGTGCCGTACACCATTTGGAAATGCAAGCCCTGGCACCACTGACCGATGCCTCGGAAATGGACAACACGTTGCTGGAAGTGGTTAACCGCCTCAACAACAGCCACCTCTACCCTCCCCTCACAGCCGCTGCTTTTGGCAGTTCCACCATCACGGGGGAGCAGGTGCTTGAAGCACTTGCGCAGTTTCAAGCCTCACTGGTTTCGGCCAATGCGCGCTACGACAAAGTGAAAAGGGGCGAAACTACCTTTTCCGAACAGGAAGCAAGGGGTTATCAGGTCTTTCAACAACATTGCAATGCT
>CALCCE010000232.1 GCA_937899835.1 uncultured Flavobacteriales bacterium
CCGATCAGCATTCGGTACAAGTGTTTGTTTACGATCCTTACACCATTACCGAAACCTACACCCCCGCTACCAACAGTACTTGCTCCAACGGCGGCTTGGATGTGAACATCACCTACAACGATCCCAATTTGAACCCGACCAGTTTCAGCTGGTGGGACGTGTTGACCCTCACCGAAATTCCGGGGTTGAACACCAATCACCTGGTGGCCAACGGCACCATTCCGGCGGGCACTTATCCGGTAGCCTACTTTGACAACATTGGTTGTGGCAAATTGGTGAACATCGTGATTCCGTGCAACAACGGTTCTCAGCCGCGCCTGAGTACCGAACCCAACGAGGCCATGCTCGATGCTTTGGGCGAATTGGGTAGCGGCACCATCGCCGAACCCTTAACCGAACTGGAATTGTATCCCAACCCCACCAGCAATGTAGCTACTTTGAGCTATCAGTTGAAAAAGGAGGCCGAGGTGCAAGTGTCGGTTTTCAATTCATTGGGACAGGAAGTAACCGTATTGGCACAAGGGAGCCAGGCACAAGGTGCCCATCAATTGGAAGTGTCGCGCTCCGAATTAGGTTTGGACGCAGGCATCTATTTTGTGCGGATTACCGCGAGCGATCAGCTCACGACTCAAAAATTGGTATTAGCCGATTGATTCAAAGGTACCTGAAGTATAGCGCTCTGTTGGAGGTATCCGGCAGGGCGCTTTTTTTGTTATGGTTGCCAATTGGATAACCCTAAGTTGGGTAGAACTTTTGAGGAATTCGGTAAGTTTATTCTTTTGCAGGATGGAAATTAAAGTCGTCAACAATCGGAAAAATGGCCAGTTTGAAGTGCCGCTGGGAGACGAAATGGCCCACTTGGTGTACCGCATGCGCAAAAAAACCATGTTCATGATGCACACCACCGTTCCCGAATCGATGGGTGGAAAGGGGATCGGCTCTTTGTTGGCCCGAACTGCCCTGGAGTATGCCCAATCGAAGCGGTATAAAATTGCGGTGTTGTGTCCTTTTGTTGCAGCTTATGTGAAAAAACATCCGGAGTGGTACGACCATTACGATACCGAATATCACCGTATCCCGAAGCATTAAATATCGTTGCTGATGCCCTTTAAACAAAAAGTTTGCGAACACCTCGAAAGCCTGCAGCCCTTGCCGGAAAAGGGGGAAGTATGCGAAGCCTGTGTAGCTACCGGAGGGCATTGGGTGCACCTGCGAACCTGCGTTTCTTGTGGTGCTACCCTTTGCTGCGACTCATCGCCCAACCAACATGCTCGTGGCCATTTTGAAAGCCATGGTCATCCGATCATATTATCGGCAGAACCAGGAGAAAACTGGGCGTATTGTTACCAAGATGAACTGTTCATTAAAGATGCGGGTGAAATAGCCTGAAAGAGTGATCGGAATGAAAAATACAATCTTAGCAGTTTGTGCGCACGACGAAATTCGCTCGGTGCTTTTGCGCCTGCTTTCCAAGCGTGAAAATACGATCGCGCTGGTGGCGGCTGATGGGGCAGAGATGCGTGCTTTATTGGAAGCTCACCCGGTAGAGGTGCTGCTGATGGGCAGCGGTTTCAGTGAAACTGAAGAAGCTGCTATGAAACAATTTGTAGCACAGCATCATCCAAAAGTAAGCTGGATGGCCCACTACAGAGGTGGAAGTGGTTTGCTTGAATCAGAAATTAGAACGGCATTGGCCCAGCGAGGTTCGGAGGGATAAAATTACCCTTCGCATTCGGCTACGATTCCGCCTTGCTGGTTGTATTCCTTCCACACACCGGTGCGCGTACCGTTAGTGTAGTGGCCTTCGAACTGTACCTGATTGTTGGGCACATCGAAATAAAATTTCCAGAAACCATCGCGAATGCAAGCTTCGTAGTTGCCTTCTTCGCGAATTTCACCACTGTCGTAAAATACTTTCCAAAAGCCCTGCAATTGGCCGTTGGTGAAATTACCCTCCTGCGTTAAAGTGGTGCCGTCGGTTTGGTAATATTTCCAAAATCCGGTGCGAATGCCATTGTCCAGATTGCCTTCGCTGGCCCGGGTGGTGGTACCCGGATGAAACAGCACGTTGAATCCATTCAAGGTGTCGGCCAAGGTGTCCGCACGGCAAGGCAGGTCTGCCAGGGTAGCTGAAAAATTGAGATTACAGGTGTTGTCCGGTTCGTTTCCGTCGTCCTCTGGATCACAGGCAACCAACCCAGTGGCAAGGAAAAAGAGCAATAAAGCGTAGGCGAGTAGGCGTTTCATCAAACTAAAAGTAAGCATTCTGTGTCCGCTACGAAATGAAAATTTTATTTCATTGAGGACTTTTAACTGGCTGTTTTTCTACCGGGAGCAATTCGAAAAATTGCAAAACGGTGGCCCAATTCGGAAAACGGTCGCTCCCAAAATGCAGCAGTTCTCCACCAAAAAGATTTTGTCCCTTGCCGGAGGTGTGGTCGTCGATAAGGTAGTGGCCTTGGTTGAGGTTTTTGTGGGGAGAAATGATCAGTCGCTCGGCCCACGAAAAGCCCAGATGATCTTCCACCCATTGGCGCTTTTCGGTGTAGCAATGCACGTTGATGACCGAAGGTGCTGTGAGAATATACACTTCAAACTCTGGCTGGGCCTGCAAGCGTTGGATGGCTTCAATGCCTCCTTCGATGGGTTTTAAGGCCCTAAAAAAGCCGACCTGACTTTGTGGGTATTCAATTTCCGGATGGGCGGCCTTTATCTCCGAGTGCCGTTGGCTAAAGGCGCACAGCACGTCATCCATATCTACGTACACGATTCTTTTCTCTAACACGGGCCTAATTGATGAGTGAAGCTTCTAACAACGAACGCATTGGGAATTTAATGCTTTTAAGGCACGATTTCCGCGTTTGTTATTCAACAAGTAGAATACCAATAGGTTGTCCAAAAATTGATGGAGCGCTTTCTTGGGTGCTCACTTAACGGGTTCTAACTTTGAAAAAACACTCAATCATTGGGAGAATACGACGAGTGATATTTAGTCACTCGGGTGACTTCCCACCAACATTTCAACTAAACTTATTTCAAATATGAACTACCGTTTATTGGGCCGGAGCGGCCTGCGGGTTTCTGAGTTATCCCTCGGAACGATGACCTTTGGCACCGAATGGGGTTGGGGTTCCGACAAGGAAGAAAGCCAAAAGATTTTTGAGTCGTACGCCAATGCCGGCGGCAATTTTATCGACACGGCCAACCGGTATACCGAAGGAACCAGTGAGCGATTTCTGGGCGAATTCATCGCCTCTGACCGGGATCATTTTGTGTTGGCCACCAAATATTCTCTTTTCGACCGCACGGACGATCCCAACTTTTCGGGTAACCACCGCAAAAACATGATGCGCTCAGTAGAAGCTAGCCTCGAACGGCTGGACACCGACTACATCGACTTGCTGTGGGTACACGCCTGGGATGCATTGACGCCAGTGGAAGAGGTGATGCGTGGCTTGAACGACTTAGTGAGTTCGGGCATGGTGCATTACATCGGTATTTCCGATACTCCGGCCTGGATCGTTTCGCGGGCCAACACTATTGCTGATTTCAGAGGTTGGAGTCCGTTTGTTGGACTTCAGGTAGAATACAGCTTGTTGCAACGTACGCCCGAGCGCGACCTCATTCCGATGGCCAAAGACATGGGCCTGGCCCTCACGCCTTGGTCGCCTTTGGCGGGTGGTGCGCTAACCGGGAAATACCTCAACAACGAAGAGGGCCGGGTGCAACCAGAAAGCGCACGGCGAAGCGAACGGGCCAACACCATTGCCCGAAAGGTGGTAGAAGTGGCTGGGAAAATGGGATGTACCCCGGCTCAGGTAGCGTTGCGTTGGGCCATGCAACAGGAGATCACTTCCATTCCCATTATCGGAGGGCGTAAACTCTCTCAAATTGAGGACAACTTGAAGACCATTGATATTGAGATACCCGCCGAATTGATGGCTGAACTCAACGAAGTGAGTGCGATAGAAATGGGTTTTCCACATGATTTTCTACAGCAGGAAAATGTGGTGCAAATACTTTACGGGGGTACCCGCGACAAGATCAAACCTTAAAAAAACACCCCCGGAGGGTCAAACGACTTTCCGGGGGTGTCTACTGTAGCGCAGATAGCTCAAGCAGTCGCCACCTGCTTTTCGTTGCTCAGCCATTTGTAGAGAATGGGCACGATCAGCAAGGTGAGAAAGGTGGAAGAAATCATACCGCCGATGATGGTCCACCCCAGCGGTGACCACAGGTTGGTGCCTTGTACCGTAAGTGGCAGCAGGCCCAGAATGGTAGTGAGGGTGGTAAGCAAAATCGGGGTAAACCGGGTTTTAGCTGCTTCCATAATGGCCTCTTGTTTCGAAAGGCCGCCCCTGATGAGTTGGTTGGTGTAGTCTACCAAAATGATGGAATTGTTCACTACGATACCGATCAGGCTGTTGAAGCCGACGAAGGCAAAAAAGGAAAACGACCAGCCGGTGAGAAACAAGGCCACGAACGAACCGGTGAGGGCGAGTGGAATAGCTGCAAACACAATCAAAGGCTGTTTGATGGACCGGAATTGCAACACGAGGACGGCAAAAATTCCGATCAAAGCAATGAGGAGCAAATTCCCCAAATCGCCAAACGACTCCTGTTGCTCTTCGTACTCCCCGGCGATGTAAAATTCATACCCTTCCGGCAGGGTGATGTTCTCCAATTTGGCCATGATGCTTTCCGTGATAGCGGTGGTAGCATCCGGGTTGAGTACGTTGGCCGTTACCATGGTGCTGCGGTCGCGGTTGAAGTGTAGTATCTCAGAAATCGATGGTAGAAAATTGACCGTAGCCAGCTGCGACATGGGCACCTGATCGCCACTTTGGTTGGTAAAAAACAGTTTGCTCAGGCTGGTAACACGCGATTCAGAAGCTCCGGTTTGTACTACCAGGTCATAATCTTCCTGGCCCAATGACACCCGATCTACCGTAAGGCCATCCACGCCAGTGCGCAGTGCCTGATCGATCTCCGCCAGCGAAACACCGTACAAACTGGCCTTGTCCCGGTCGATGTTGATTTCCAGGTCGGTTTTGCCGATGCTAAAAGGGTTGTCCACATCCAAAGTACCTTCCGTTTCCCGAATCACTTCTTCCAATTGAAACGACAGTTGCTTCAAGGTATCCAGGTCTTCCCCGATGATCTTAATGGCAATCGGAGCTTCGAACGGAGGGCCATTTTTCAGTTCGCTAAACGTAATTCTCGCATCCGAATACCGGGCAAATTGATAGCGCAAATCGTCAAGGATCGGGTAGAATGTCTCCGGGTCCCACGCTTCGAAATTCACCAGCAACTGGCCGTGGTATTTTTTGTATTCTTCGTTCACCCGGTTGTAGTAAACCATCGGATTGCCATGACCGGTATTAGACACATAGCCGCTTACCTGCGGAATAGAGTCCAGCAGGTCGGTAACGTATTGAATGGCCCGATCGGTGCGTTCCAGGCTGCTGCCCCGGGGAGCATCTACTTCGATGAGCATCAAAGGCTTGTCTGCAGTAGGAAAAAAGCTGACGCCAATGGAGGGAAACAGCATGAATGATCCCACAAGGCTCAATATGCCAAGGCCCAGCACCACAATGCCCCGGCGAAGGCTCAGACGCAACAACGGTGCGTAGAACCGGTCAATCAGGCCATCAATTTTTCGCTCGATCCAACTTCTTTTCCGTTCGGGTCGGCTTTTCATCACCTTGCCCGAAAGGATTGGCGTGAAGGTGAGCGCCAACAACAAGGAAGCGCCCAAGGTGAAAATCACAATCAGGGGCAAGGTCCGCAAAAACTCTCCCGGGCCACTGTTGAGCATCGCCAGCGGGAAAAAGGCCAATACCGTAGTCACCGTAGAGCTGATCACCGCAAAACCCACTTCGCCAGTGCCTTTGAGGGCAGCCTCCCGGGGCGAGAGGCCCATGTTGAGGTAGCGCTTGATGTTCTCTACCACCACAATGCCATTGTCTACCAACAAGCCAAGTGCAATCACCAGCCCGGCGATCGAAATTTGCTGCAAAGCATAGCCATAGGCGTCCAGCACCGAAATGGCCATCACGATAGAAAGGGGAATTACCGTCATCACAATGACCGAAGCCCGGCCACCCAAAAACAACAACACCACCAGGCCCACCAACAGCACCCCTTGTAGCAGGTTGGAGAAAAAGTCGGTGATACGGGCCTCTACCGCGGTTGCCTGCGCTAAAACGGATTCCACGATCACCTCCTAGGGAATGGAAGCTTTGTAGTCGTCGATCACCCCGTTGATTTCCGCGCCTACCTCCACCAGGTTGTTGCCCGATTTTTGGGTAATGCTCAGCAAAATGCAGCGCTCCCCATTTACCCGTGCAATCCAATTGTCTTCCGCATAGTCGAAACGCACCTCGGCAATATCGCTTAGTCGAACATTGAAACCGTCAGCACTGGCCACTACTGCCCCTCTGACTTGCTCCAATGAAGCATAACTTCCCGACGACTGAATGCTCAACGACTGGGCTCCGGCGGCCAAATCGCCCGAAGGAATGTTGAGGTTTTGGACCTGCAACACCTGCACTACCTGTTGCAGGGGAATGTTGAAATTGGCCATGCGCTGAAAATCCAGTGTCACCTTGATGATTTCATCCGGGCACGCTTCGATTTTCGCATCGTCAACACCACCCAAGCGCTCCAGGCGGGTTTCCAGCTCCTCAGCCAGGTCGCGCAATTCGGCAAAACTCTTTCCAGGGGCCCCAATGGCCAACTGCTGAATTTTAACCCGTGAATTGGGTTCAAACTTGGAAACGTCCAACGAATACAGTTGCGGCAGCTCGGGCTCTACGTTTTTGACTTCGCGCAGCACCTCATCGTAGGTGTCGTCTACATCCACACCAAAACCGGCTTCCACCTGCAAAATGGCGAGGCCCTCTTCAATCTTGGTTTCAATGCGCTCCACTTCGTCAATTAGGTCGATGGCTTCTTCCAAAGGCTCCACCACCAACTCCTCCATGTCTTCGGGACTCGTACCCGGATAGATGGCCACTATTGTGTAGATCGGGAAATTGGGATTGGGGTCTTCGTTGCGGGGCATGTTGAGCAAAGAAGACAGCCCCACAAAGCTCACCAGCACTACCAGAATTAGCACGAACTGGTAGTTTTTCAAAGCAATTTTAGGTATTTGCATGGCTTAGGGTTTGGGGTTGTTGACTTCAAAAGTTTCTCCATCGCGGAGGTAGGCCGCACCGTCGGTCAGTAGCATGGCCGCACGCAAGGCGCTGCTTTGAACTGCCACATAATCATCGCCATAATACACCGGCTTTACCGTGGTTTTGCCCGCCCGATTGTCCTCAGGTTGAAAGATCGAAGCCGAACCTTTAGAAGCTTCAATCACCGCCTGAATAGGAATGCGGTAATAGGGCGACTGCAGCGAAGGAAAAATGCGGGCTTTGGCGAAAAATCCATTTCGAATGGGCCTGGGATATTCTTGAAGCGCCAGTTTTACGGTATAGGTGCCTATTCTTGGATGGGCTTCCTCTCCAATTTCAATTACTACCGCTTGGGCAGGAAGATCAGGATAAGCATCCAGTACCACCGAAGCCGAATCTCCCAGTTGCACCTTCACCACATCCCGGTCCGATAGTCCAACGGTGAGCCCCATACCAGAAGAAGTGCTGCTGGTGTAGAGAATGGGCTGACCTGGGCTGGCTAGCTCTCCCGGTTCGGCCATGCGCTGGAGCACTTTGCCGTCACTGGCGGCTACAATGGTACTGTAGGTTCGGTTGAATTGGGCAATCGCAAGGTCGGCTTTCGCTACTTCCAGAGCCGTTTCGAGGTCTTGCAGGTTTTGCAAGGTGGCCGCCGAGTCTTGCAGCAGGCGTTGGAAGCGGGCCACATCTCGGGTCAGCTTTTCTACCTGAGCTTTGGCTTGTACTACCCGCGAATTGATTTCTTTCAGGTCCAATTCGGCCAATACGTCTCCTTTTTGGAAAGCATCGCCATCGTCCACCAGCATTCGGCGGATCAAACCACCGGTTTTGAACGATAGCCGGGCGTTTTCGAGTACTTGCACGCGTCCGGAGGTATAAACCGGTAAAGGACTGTTTTCAGTTTGAAGGGTCACCACTTTGGCAGTTTTTACCTTGGGCAACGGTTTGGGGTCTTTCACAAACTCTTGTTTGCAAGAGACCAACAAGGCCACAAAGGCCACGAGAAAAAAGGTTGGTTTCATGGTTGATCAATATTTGGTTTACCCTTCGGTGCTGGCCAGGCTGCGTTCCAGTTCTGCCAATTGCGCCAAGAGGAGGTATTTGCTAATGTTGAGTTCAAGTTGTGCGGTGGTGAGCGTAGTTTGTGCATCCAGGTATTCGAGCAGCAGTACCTGACTTTCGCGGTAGCGGCTTTCGGTCACCTGGTAGCTGCGTTGGGCGGCCTGCAAGGCCCGCTGGCGGGCATTCAGTTGCTGTCGGGCTGCATCGAGGTTGGTGCGCGAACGCACCACTTCCAGTGCAATCTGACTTTCCAGTTGTTGCTGCTGGCTGTTCAGCCGATCCATGGCAATTTGTGAGCGTTGCGCAGCCGTTCGCCGGCGGTAGCCAGAAAACAATTCCCAGCTCAACCCCAGGTTGATCATCCAGTAATCTTGCGTATCGTCAAACTTGTAATCCTGTCCCTGGTAGCCCACATCGCCAACCGCGTTGATTTTAGGCAAAAACTGGTTGGCGCGGTTCATCTTATATTCCCAATCTTGTGCCTCACGCGCAGCTTTCAATTGCGCCATTTCCGGCCGTTGGGCCAGCCCTGATTCCACCTTGGCTTCCAGCACATCCACTTTGGCCGACAATCCGGAATCAATCAAAATTGGCTCTGAATAGTCGCGGTTCAGCAAAAAATTGAAATACGATTGAGCCGTTTCGCGGTTGGCCTTGGCCTGAGCGAGGTCTGCTTTTACTTGCTCTACTTGGTATTCCGAGCGCAGTACTTCGTCCTGGGTCACCAGGTTTTCGGCAAATCGCGCTTGATTGAAACGCACCACCTCTTGCAAAACCACCAAATTGCTTTCATAGATGTCGAGGGCTTCGTAGGCTTGCAAATAGGAGTAATAAGCCGTTTTGATGTCGCGCACCAAAACCTGGCGTTGGGTATTTTCCTGTGCCTTGGCTACTTCGACCAGGCTTTTTTGAATGCCACGGTTGTAGTAGATGTCGCTGTTGAAAAGCGGTTGAACCACCCGCAAGCGGGTGTCTTGAAAACGGTTGAGCAAAAAGGGTTCGCTCACATTTTCAATCATAGGAAATTGGTTGGAACCGTTTAGCTCGTTGAGGTTACTGTAAACAGGGTTCATCAAATCGCCCACCGGAATTTCGATTTGCCGCCCTCCACTAGCAAACATCATGGAGGAGCCAAACTCAACGGTCGGCATCAACAAACCGTTGGCCGATTGCAGGGCCAAACGGCTATCGGCTACCTGATAATTGGCCTGTTTCAGTTGCTCGTTTTGGCGCAAGCCTTCGGCCACATAGGCTTCCAACACCACTTGACTGGTTCCCCAAGAGGGGAGTAAACATCCTATGCATAGCCACAGGAAGAGGAGTCTCGTACGATCTATTTTGGTGATCAGAGACCATTTGTTGAACGAATAAAATTTACTGAACATCGTTTAGTAATTGGGTAAAAAAATAGGGTCAGCTTTCCGATAAAATTTGATTTAATACATCAAGGCTGCCATTCACGGTGGTTTCTAATTGTTTATCGTCGTACATGGTAAGGCGATTGCACAAGCGAAGTGAGGCCATGCCGTGTACACACGACCAAATCATCATGGCCGTAGCATGCGGGTCTTTGCCTTTGAAGTGGCCTTTTTCGATGCACTTACTCACCGTATCGATCTGAATTTTGTGGCTCATCCGTCCACTCCAAACGTCTTGATCATCCGCCTCCATAGGTGCCCTCAGCACAAACATCAGGTCGTAATAAGCCGGGTTGTCGTTGGCAAATTCCAGGTAGGCATGGCCCATAGCCTGCAAGCGTTCCATGGGGTCTTCCACGTTTTGCACCTTCGAGAGGCTTTTGAAAAATTCTTGAAAAGCCCTTTCGCTAATGGCGAAGAAAAGTTCGTTCTTGTCTTTGAAGTGGAGGTAAATGGTGGCCGGGCTGTATTCGATGTGCTTGGCAATCATTCGAATGCTGGTGCCTTCGAAACCGTGCTGCACAAACAACTGAGAAGCCGCGGAGATAATCTTATCCCGAAGCTCAACGCGTTCTCTTTCCTTTCTTTCGGCAATTCCCATGGTGCAAACATAGAGAACAAAATTTATTTACTAAACACTGTTTAGTAAATTTTTTCCGCCGAGTCCAAAAATCACTCATTCCCACCTCAATTTCGGGCAGGAATCAGGGAAGAAACGTCTATCAGAAAATCGTTGGGATCCAACAGCAACATCCGGCGTTGGCCGTAGAACGTATCCTCCGGTGCTTGTTTCACCCTAAAACCTTTTTCGAGCGCTAGCTGGTGCACCTGGTCTACATCTTCTACCACAAAAGTGAGGTAACCACCACTGTTTTTTCG